>CAZPAA010000069.1:0-8972 GCA_964584425.1 uncultured Gammaproteobacteria bacterium
AAGGATATCTGATGATGCAAAAATTCTCCTTGATAAAACCATTACTCGCGATTTGCGTATGCTTAATTTGTGGGAGCAGTTTTGCAGCAGGTTTATATAATGATTTGCAAAGTACATCTGCGATGGGGAATGCGTTTGCGGGCGCGGGTGCTGCGGGGGACGACATCAGCATTATGCAATATAATCCTGCTGGACTTGCATTATTTGATGATGAAGAAGCGCAGCTTGTTGTTTCTGGGATTTATGCGTTCATCAACACCGAATTTACGGTTGATTCTGCCACAGATACCACTGGTGCCATTAAACATAATATTGCGGGCAAAGAATACTCCGTTGTGCCTAATAAATTCAGTCCCGCTATTTATGTTGCATCACCGCTATGGGATCGATTTGTACTCGGTGCAAGTCTAACTTCACGCTATGAACTGAATTCAGATTATACAGATACGGTTGTGAGTAACACCGCAAGGGAAACAAATTTTATCGCTTATACGGGCAGTTTAACGCTGGCGATGGAAGTCATTGAGCAATTGTCCTTGGGGATTACGGGTAACCTGCAATATTTTAAAGCAAAAATGAATGCTGATCTTGAGGCTACAGATGATCGAGGTAATATGCTCACAGGTTCTACCCAATATACGGGCACTGATGTTGCATTTTATCCCAGTTTTGGGCTTTTATATGAATTTAGTGAAGACACACGTTTAGGTTTGAATTACCGTATGCACGTTGATCAAAACACCCATGGAGAGTTTTCAACGACTTTTATTACCCCTAGCTTGAGTGAAACAGAAGTGTTCGATGCAACCTCACTGTTTTTATTCCCAGATCTTTATTCACTGAATTTATATCATAAACCGCTTGAGCGTGTTGAAGTGTTAGCGGATCTGATGTACACGCGTTGGAGTCGCTTCAAAAATATCGTTGTTCCGGTTGTAAATGAAAATGGCAACACTGAAGTGATTATTAATTCGCCTATCGATTTAAAAGATAGTTGGCGTTTTGGATTTGGGGTTAATTATATATTCAATCCCGGGTTAAAATTGCGTACAGGGATAGCCTTTGACGAAAGTCCGGTTGATGATAGCAATCGCACCCTCCAAGGCCCGGATTCAAATCGGTTTGATGTCGCGATTGGTTTGATGTTGCAGCCCGAAGCTTGGGAAAGAACGCATATCGATATTGCCTACATGCATACCTTTTTTCAAGATGGGACAGTGTCACAGGAGAATCCATTATTCCGGATTCTCCCCCCTAGTTCAATTCCACCGGGAACTGATTTAACCAGTGCAGCAGGTAGTGTCACTAATTCAGCAAATGGTTTAGGGGTACAATTGGTTTATTCAATGTGAGGTTTCGGTTAGCTTTAAACAATACAACAAATTAATTTAAATTCGACATTGTCTTTGGCTTGCACTGGATGGCCATGCTCATCTGGATGCAGAAAACGAATGCTGATGCGATGTTTGCCGCCACTGATTTCGGGGAATAAACCAGGATGCGGTGTCGTGACTCTGATAAGTTGGCAGGGTGCTGCACTATCTAAAGATTTTTGAAAAAACCCTTCTGTTGCAGTTTGTTGCTCAGTATAAGCACTGCTGCGGATTAATTCTAAAATGAGCGTCGTTGTGTCTTCAATCGGTTTAAACGTTACGATCCAGTTATCAATGTCTTGGTCACGTGTGCTAGCGTCTTCATTCAGCCAATAGTGATACTGAGGTAAATCAAAATTGCAGGCCCCGCCAGGGATTGCTAAGCGGTGCTTGATTGCCGTGAGTAATTCATGCTCGCGCAAACCTTGGCCGATGCGACCTTTAATATTCTGTAGCGTTTCAGCTTGGGCGTCGATTTGTTTAATAATATCTTGTAAGCGCTTGCTATCGACATTCGGGGATTTAAATAATTTGGTAAACTGGATTTTAAGACGGTCACATTCCTTTAAAAATTCGGTCTTAATATCTGCGCGGTCAAATACGTTTAAAATTTCAATTAAAGTCATCACCATGGCACGACAATGCCAAGTGGTGCGGTTTTCTTTATAGATAAAATGGAATTGAGCGAATAAATGCTCGAGCCGTAAGAAGGTGCGGACTCTCTCGTTAAGTGGCTGTTCGTAGATAATCGTCATAGCACTCTGTCGTTAAAAGTTTTTCACATTATAGCCATATTTTCTTGTTTTTTCGCTATTTTTTTCCAGTTTCTGCCAGCTGTAAATAATAAGCATGTAGACTTCGGATCTTATTTTTAAAAGCATCGAGCGTGTCGGTATTTTCAATGACATCATCGGCCAATCTTAAGCGTGTATTTCGGTTTGCTTGGGCAGCTAAGATCATTTTTGCTTCCTCTAAGTCTACGCCATCACGTTCTATCACTCTATTTATTTGTAAGCTTTCAGGCGCATCAATCACTAAAATACGGTTAAATAAACCCTCTTGAAAGGTTTCAACCAATAATGGGATAACGACAATAATATAAGGCGATGAACTATGTTGGATTAATTCTTTAATGCGCGTATAAATTTGGGGATGTAAAAGATTATCTAACCAAAGACGCTGTGCAGCGTCTGAAAAGATCAGTTGTCTTAATTTATAACGATTGAGTTGCCCATGCGCATCACAAATCGGTGGCCCAAAATGCGCAATAATGTTGGCATTAATAGCTGGCTCATTGACTAAATCTTTGGCGATATGATCGGCGTCGATAATATGCACATTGAGTTCAGAAAAAAATCGTGCGGCGGTGGACTTGCCACTGCCGACTCCACCCGTTAAGCCTACAACTAACATCAGACAACCCTCAATATAAAATAACCCCAGCCAGCAATGGCCAAAAACGGTCCAAATGCGATCGGTGTTTCATAGCTTAGGCGTTTTAGCACCAACAAGGTAAGTGCCACCAATAAACCTAATACAGAAGCAATCAGCACAATAGGTATCAGCGCAGGCGCACCTAACCAAGCGCCTAAGGCGGCGAGTAATTTAAAATCGCCCGGCCCAATGCCAGGACGTTTGCGCAGCATATGATATAAGCGATCGATCAGCCAAAGCAAGGTATAACCTAATATTGCGCCCCAAATTGCGAATTCTACAGTGGTGAAGAGTTCGAGGGTATTTAGCGCCAAACCTATCCATAGTAAGGGCAGGGTAATACAGTCGGGTAAAATATGCTCGTCAATATCAATGAATGTCAGAGCGATTAAGGCATAAGTGAAGAGTAACACCGGCCATAACAATATTTGCCAACCAACTTGGAATAAAACAATAACGCTCAGCACTACAGTTAATGCTTCAACCAGGGGATAACGTTTTGAAATGGCTTCCTTGCAAGCATGACAGCGACCCTTAAGCCAGCAAAAACTAAAAATCGGAATGTTGTGCCAGAATTTAATTGGTGTTTTACAATGTGGGCAGTGAGAAGCGGGGAGGGCGATATTAAAAGTCACATCGCTAGTTTGTTGCAGCATCTTGGGCAAACGATAGACAACCACATTTAAAAAACTACCGATGATGAGAGATATTAAAATAATAATGATAAGGTACATGGTTATTCCAAAATTGTGAAATCTGGGGCTGGCTGCATAAATCGGGATTCTCTAGTCAGTTCCCCTTTGTAAAGGGGGGTAGGGGGGATTTGAGATGCTGGATTATACTCCAAAGATCTTAAATCCCCCCTACCCCCCTTTTCCAAAGGGGGATTTAATACAGTGTCCCTAATTTAAATACCGGCAAATACAAAGCAATAATCAAGCCCCCTAAAATAATCCCTAAGCATACAACCAGACTCGGCTGGAGTAAACTCAAAAAGTGCTGCATCCGTTTGTCAGTGTTTTGTTCTAAAACATGAGCGCTCTGTTGCAGCAGTGTGGATAACTGGCTGGTTTGCTCGCCGATGGCGATGAGTTGTACAACGATCTCGTTAAATTGAGCTGTTCGCTCAAAGGCTTGATGAAGACTCAGCCCAGATTGGATGACTTGCGTGATATTGCTTATTTTCCGTGCTAAACGCGTGCTGTGTATGACTTGGCTTGCTAATTGTAAAGAGAAAATTAATGGCAAGCCTGCTTGCAAGGCAAGGCCTAAGGTACGTAAATAACGAATTTGGATATTATCGTGAATGATTTTTCCGGTAAAGGGTATGCGATGCAAAAATTCTTGCTGCCAGTATAGGGTCTTTGGATTATTTTTAAGTACATACCCCCAGCCAATACAAACAAGAAAAAAAACCAGAATGTGGATAAGATGAATCTGTTGTAATTGTTCAGATAATGCAAACACAAATCGTGTCATCATCGGCAGCGTGGTGGTGACATCTGCAAACAATGCTTGAAATTGCGGCACAATAAATAACAATAACGCGGTAGTGATAACAATACTGACAACACAGACAAATACCGGATATAACAAAGCTTGTTTAAGCGCTTTAGTGCGAAAGAGCATTTTTTCTTGATAAATTCTAAGCTGGAGCAGCACTTCAGCTAATTGTCCACTTTCTTCTCCGACTTGAATGAGACGCACAAAAAATTGCGGGAAAATATGTGGATAAAGCAACAGTGCCGCACTTAAACTTTTACCTTGTTCTATCAAAATAATCACTTGATAAAATATATTGGCAATAGAGCTGTGAAATTGTTTTGCGATTATTTTTAGACAAAAAATCAGCGGAAGTGATGCTTGAACAAGTACGGTTAACTGCTCCGTCATCGATAATAAATCGGTCGCATTAAACTGCAGTCTGGGTGCAATGAGCGCGCGATGAATGGTTTTGGGCCAAATGCCTTGCATTTCTAGATGGTGCTTTGCGATAAGTAAATGCTCTGCATAAATATAGGATTGTATACTTTTGCCATTTGCATCCCATCCTCGATAAAAAAACGCATGACATTTTTTACGCATATCCCACCATGCGTGTGATTTCATCATGACTTACGATATTCTGTGCGACTTTTATCAGTGCAGCTTCACGTAGGGTGATAACAGATTCATGGCGTTGTAATTCGCTATAAGACAAATCGTCATGATTCAAAATATATTTTTTTATCAATGGCGTCATGGGTAAGCATTCATAAACACCGATCCGCCCAAGCTGTGTGCGCAGCAAACGTTGCGCGATAATTAAATGTAGCGTACTGAGCAAATCATACCGGCTGATCCCCATTTGCATTAAACGTGGAATAGTTTCAAGTGCACTCGAGGTGTGTAACGTTGATAATACTAAATGCCCAGTTTGTGCAGCTTGGATGGCGATCTGCGCGGTCTCGGCATCACGAATTTCACCGATCATAATAATATCTGGATCTTGTCTCAATAAGCTTCGTAAAATGCGCGCAAAAGATAAATTAATTTTGGCATGCACAGGAACTTGGTTAATACCTGGTAATGTGATTTCAACAGGATCTTCTACCGTCGCAATATTATGTGTGTTTTGATTCAATATATTGAGCGCACTGTAAAGTGTTGTGGTTTTTCCACTGCCCGTTGGACCCGTAACCAAAATCAATCCATGCGGTTGTGTGAGTGCATGTGATAATAATGCGCATTGTGCTTCCAGCATGCCTAATTCTTCAAAAGTGCGAATATGCGCTTTGGGATCAAGCAAGCGCAACACAATTTTTTCGCCATAAAGCGTAGGGCAGGTACTGACGCGAATGTCGAGAGAATGTGATGCGGTTAATGGAAATGCAATCCGTCCATCTTGTGGGAGACGCTGTTCAGCAATATCAAGTTCCGCCATAATTTTGATCTGCGTATTGATGCGCGCACAATGAAAACTTTCGCCGACAAAAATAGTATCTAACAAACCATTTTTGCGCATGCGAATATTGTAAGTGGATTCATTTGGCTCAAAGTGTAAATCAGAGGCGTGTTGTTGGTGAGCGTATAGTATGACATCACTGATGTGATCAATGTGCCTGATCGGTAACACATCCTTGTTCATAGAATCCCTGCATGTTTTTTGGGAGTAAAGTAACAGGTGATTTTTTTTGTGTCAAGTCATGTTCTCTCTTTCCAAATAGTTCCCCTTTGGAAAAGGGGTAGGGGGATTTAAAGATATTGAGTATAATCAGACATCTCAAATCCCCCGCCCGCAGCGGGCACCCCCTTTTTCAAAGGGGGAATTTTATTGTGGTCTGTCCCGGATAAACGATTGAAATAAAATGTCCATCTAATATAAACGAACAGGCTTGATATTGGAAAAAGTTTTTAAATTGACTGTAAAAAAAATCGTTTTCAATACGGATTGAAGAAATTTCTAGCAATTGAAACGGCATCATTCGACCGGTTTTTAATATCTTGGATAGTGCTTCTTTTGCGGTCCACAATAAAGCGCCTGCTTTAGTTTTATTTTGAGTACAATGGAATGCCAGTTCAAATTCTTCATCTGTCATTTCACCACGCATCGTATCTGCATATTCATCATCAATTAATTCCAGATCGATGCCCATAGGATGTTCTTCAGGATAAGCAATTGCCGCGCCAATGTTAGCCGAATGTGCAATACACACCTGCACGTTATAAGAGGGTGATTTTACAATCGGTTGACCAAATATGCCGCGCTCAATGCTGCAAAGCGTAGGAGGGATATTAAAAGGTGCTGCGCTCAGAGCTTTTTTTGCGCAATACCGGCCTAATAGATAACTGTATTGCCGATTCTGATGTTGCAGAGATTTAAAATAAGTACATTCATCAGCATTTAAAAAATCGAATTGAGTTTCAAAGAGTTCTTCAAAAGAAATCGAAGTAATATAAAGACTAGAAAAATAAGTTTTTCCTGTTCTTAACATCACTAAGGGGGCTTGAATCATAAATTAAAGACTAAGAGAATTTAAATGGTTTGATGACAAAATCTGGATGACCATCCGCCAGTTTCTTTTCAATAAAGGACATTTTATTGCCGAGAGCCTGTAACACTGTTTCTGATTTATTACTTTTATCAAGTCCATCAATGGCAGATTTGGCGCCACTTAAGGCCGAATTAAATGACAATCGTCTATCTTTGTTAATGGTCTCATTAGAAGCGCTATTCGGGATGGGAATAGCACCCTTTTCAATCGGGAGATTTTCGTTAGAAGCTTGCTTGTTCAATTTTACATCTTGTATAGCTTTCATCTCTTTACTTTTTAAGAAGGTGTAAAGTTGGCTAACGTGGGTTTGCACATTTTCAACTTTCGCTAATTCTTCTTCAGAGATAGAGAGTGTAGTAAATTTTGCTTTCCAAGCCCTTAAAGTACTATTTTGAGGGCCACTTACTTCAATGACCCTGTCGAGAATGTAATTTGAAGAGCCCCAAAATTTTGACGCAGTTTCAGCATAGTCAGTAATGTTGTTTTTTCCGTTAGATATAATCTCTTCTAATGCAAGCGTATAAATGTTAATGAATTGTTGCAGCATTTGCAGAACGACAAGGGCATTCGAGGCAAAAGCAGCATCAATCATAGTACGCATAGTCGTATTTAAATTAAGAATCAGTGTATCACTACTAGAGATTTTGGGTGGAGAAGAAGAGGGGCTTGGACTTTGTTCACGGCTCCCCCCATTGCCTACATCTGATGATCGACGTGAGCCCTCTATACTGTTAGCTACTTCTGAACGGATGTTTGATAATTGTTCGGAAATAAGCTTTGCTAAGGGCGTTGGTTCTTTGTTAATAATTGAGAAGTGATCACCCTCTAGTGCTTCGCTGGTAACGACGCCTGTAGTATATTGTTCCCAGCCGAGCGTTTTTTCTTCGCTTGCTGTAGATTTTGTTGTACTAGCTTTCGCATAAAATAGGTTGATTGAGATATCGTCCAGCTTTGCTGGTTCATGCTTACAAAGGCCATGTAAAAATGTTTTGACCACGTCTAGGGTTTTTTGACTTTCTGTAACAGGTGCTATTGGGTTCAGATTAGCAAAGACGGTGTTAATTTGTTCCTCGATAGGCTTGTTTTCTATGTCGGCTGTTCTGATTTTAGGGGTTCTATATTCAATCGGTAAGCGTGGAACTAAGGCCATGAAGTTTTTTGCGAATTCTTTTCTGTCTCTTTGCGCTAAGGGGGTAGGTGCTGCTTCATCGATGAGGGCAAGATATTTGACCTCACGCTCACTTGCTTTAAGTTTGCTGGCTACGCCCTGGGCCAATAGTGCACCCGATGACCAGCCGCCTAAATAGTAAGGACCCTTAGGCTGCTGCTTAATGATCAGTTGATAATAATGTTCGATCAGGACACCCAGATCACAGCACTGATATAAAGGATCCACAAGGCCTGGCGCGCGGAAAGTATAAACGTTGGATTTTATGTCGAGCGCATTTGCCAGGTCCGCATATTCCTGTCCATTACCCGTAATAGAGGGCAGCAAAAAGAAAGGCTTTTTGTCAGGATTGTCACTCGTGCCTTGTTTCAATAGTATGGGCTTGCAATCAGGGTTTTTTGTAGCTGTAGCTTTAAAAATAAGTGAGGTTAAATACTCAATTGTGAGACGTGGGACAGAAAATGAAGCAAGAGGTAGCTCAACCTTAGGGTATTGTTTACGAATTGCATGATATAACTTACTAAATAAGAGTGAAGGTGCGCCTAAATCGCCAAAATCATCATGCACGCCTATTTGTACCGCTGGGATCTTAAGTAGGTCTGCCCAAATTTCTATCAGTTCTTTTTCTAGCTGCGTTCTTTCGGCGGTATATTTTCTGGATTCATCCCGACATACAGTATCTTGTCTTTTGATTAATTTATCACGATTGGTTTTTTTACTACTTGCCTTTGTGGGTATTGCATCAATAGTTTGGAGTAGTGGAATACTGGGAGAGCGCCCATTCCTGTCACCGAATTTTTGGGCTAATTTATCATGGATAGCTTTTAAAGTAGGGACGTGGTCTTTTTTGGGTACAAAATAAGCTACCAAATACTCTGGGAGATCAGGTCTATCTTTTTTTACCACCACACGGGCCATCTCAATTCCCAATGTTTGCATTTCTTCTGAATTTAAAAATTTCTC
>CAZPAA010000070.1:0-8905 GCA_964584425.1 uncultured Gammaproteobacteria bacterium
AGACAGCATTGTGTAACTAGACACCGTGCAATATTCTGTTAATCCTTGTTTTTGTTGTTGCTCTTGTTGTTGTTCTACCTCAGGGGAAAAATTTACAAACTGAACAATAAAATCAGCTGGTAGAGAATTAATCGAAGGATCTTGCTCCTGCGGTTTAGATTGTTTTTTATCAAAATTTAAAAAACTTTTAACCGAAGCAACGCCATCTACTATAGTTTTGAACAATGAACGCAGCCCTTCTACGATTAAGCCATCCCAAATAAAGCTTAGCAACATAGAGCCGGTAATTTTAAAGATACCGCGACCATTTCCTGTTTTTTCCCAAGCAAGACTCATACAAGCATAAAAAATATTGGTCTGTTTATTTTCGTCTTCACAAAAAGCATTTCTTTGTATTTTAGGAATATTGTAAATCCCACTCGTAACACCATCTAGACCACCTGAGGCCGCAGCAAAAAGTTTCGCACGGGTGCGCTGCCACCAGCTGGGTAGGGATTCACTCGCTGAGACTTCAGTTAGTTTGTTAGCAATGTAAGCTTCTGTAAATATTGACATTATTATCTCCTTGGTCACACATTTGCAGTGTATCTAAGAAATATTAAATGAATATTAAGAAGTAAAAGATATAGATTTTTTAAGGTTATAAACTGCTATAGTTCGTAGGGACGCAACATGTTGCGTCCCAGTGTCAAAGTGAGTCATTGAACTGTGAATACCACATTTTTTTACGGGGGGGGGTATATTAATTTATGTGGTCAAATTTGACTCTGGGACGCAACATGTTGCGTCCCTACAAAGACATTTAACAACACCCCCTTTTTAGAGGAGAATAATCATGCCGACTAGCACCGCCAACGCCACCTGGACCGGAGGCTTAAAAACAGGTCAAGGGGAATTTAAATTAGGCACGGGATTATGGTCAGCGCCCTATTCTTTTAAAACTCGGTTTGAGGGGGCTGCTGGGACCAATCCTGAGGAGCTTATCGCTGCGGCGCATGCCAGTTGTTACGCCATGGCATTATCGGGCGCGCTTGAGCAAGCGGGATTTTCACCCACTGCAATTAATACGACGGCCAAAGTACATATCGACAATGTCTCCGGTGGGTTTGCTATTACTGAGATTCTATTGGATGTAAAAGCCAATGTGCCTGGGATTTCTGAAGCACAGTTTGCAAGCCTTGCGGAGCAAACAAAAGTAGGATGCCCGGTATCTAAGGCCCTTGCCAGTGTTAAAATAAGCTTATCTGCGGAGTTGCTGTAGGATATAGAAGACTAATTACTTAAAGGACTTCGCAAAACGGTTTGTAGGGACGCAACATGTTGCGTCCCAGAAATGGCGAGAGTCACTCATCTGTGATTTTACCGACACTTGGACGCAACATGTTGCGTCCCTACAAATGGTTTTGGTAAGCCCTAACTCTTTAACTATTTTATTTAATAACCCTATGCAGCAGTTCTGATGTTCTTTCGTCATGAAAACTTGGAACTGGTGGTTTTTTATGCTGTCGATAGCTAGGGGAACCTATTACTACACAAAAATTAGACTGAGTAGCCACTTTCCCCAGCGCTGCGACCTGCTTCATAATGTCATTCACTTTTACACCAAGCAATGCCAGTTTATTATCCACTGAAAGGTTCTCTTTGTTATATTCATCTTTTACAAGCTTCTGCGCACGGAGCATTTCTACGTGTGACAGGACTATTGCTTGAAATTCTTCAGCTTTAACCGGATAAGCCATGTCATTGATTAACTTTTCAGTTTTAGAACAGGCTAGTTCTAATTTGATTAATAACGCTTCTTTACCCATGGGTCAACCTCTAGATTAATTTTAGTTATCCGTGTTATAGAATTTAATTATTAAAATTTGCTTAAGTAGCGATTTTTCATCGGGGTTAAATTTATGTACAATACCCCACATGAACAAAATCACCATCCGCGGTGCGCGCACGCATAATCTGAAGAATATTGATCTGGAACTACCTCGGGATAAGTTAATCGTCATCACTGGGCCGTCAGGTTCGGGGAAGTCATCGCTTGCGTTTGATACCTTGTATGCGGAAGGGCAACGGCGGTATGTAGAATCGCTGTCGGCTTATGCGCGGCAATTTTTATCGATGATGGAAAAGCCGGATGTGGATTTGATCGAAGGTTTATCGCCTGCGATTTCTATCGAGCAAAAATCCACTTCGCATAATCCGCGATCAACCGTCGGCACCATCACCGAAATTTACGATTATTTACGCTTGCTGTTTGCGCGTGCGGGTGAGCCGCGTTGTCCAGAACATCATACGGTGTTGGCGGCGCAAACCGTGAGTCAAATGGTGGATCAAGTGATGAGTTTGCCGCTCGATACGCCTATCATGCTGCTTGCACCTATTGTGAAGGATCGCAAAGGCGAGCAGCAAAAATTGCTCGCAGAACTTTCACAAAAAGGTTTTATTCGTGCGCGAATTGATGGGGAAATTGTGGAGCTCGACAGCGCGCCAAAACTAAATCCAAAACAAAAACACACGATAGAAATTGTTGTCGACCGAATTAAAATTAAAACAGATAGTAGTCAACGTTTAGCCGAATCATTTGAAACGGCTTTAAAACTCGCTGATGGTTTATCCATTGTGATCCCAATGCAAGCAGGATCATTTCCTGAAATAACATTCTCCAGTAAATTTGCTTGCCCACAATGTGGTTATAGTTTGAGTGAACTAGAACCGCGGCTTTTTTCATTTAATAATCCGGCCGGCGCCTGCCCGACTTGTGAAGGTTTAGGCCAGCAATTATATTTTGATGAAAATCGTGTGGTACCCGATCGCACCTTGAGTTTAACCCAAGGCGCAGTGCGCGGCTGGGATGCGCGACATCATTATTATTATCAGCTGTTACTGTCGCTTGCGGAACATTATGGATTTGATCTAGAAAAACCTTTTGAAAAACTCCCGCAAAAATTTCAAAAAATTATTTTACTAGGCAATAATGGCGAAGAAATAAAATTTCGCTATTACAACAGCGCTGGCCGCTTAATGCGCAGAACCCATAGCTTCGAGGGTGTGATCCCAAATATGCAGCGCCGTTATCAAGAAACAGAGTCTGAACTTATTCGCCAAGAACTTGCAAAATATTTAGGCGAGCAACCCTGCCCCGATTGTCACGGGTCACGCCTTAAAAAAGAAGCGCTCAATGTATTTGTTGAGAAAAAAAATATCGCAAATATTACCGGATTGCCGATCAATACCGCACATGATTTTTTTATGAATTTACATTTACCTGGCAAACGCGGTGAAATCGCTGATAAAATATTAAAAGAATTGATCGCCAGACTTAATTTTTTAGTCAATGTCGGTTTGGAATATTTAACCCTGGATCGCAGCGCTGAAACTTTATCAGGTGGTGAAGCACAACGCATTCGCCTCGCCAGTCAAATTGGCGCAGGACTAGTCGGTGTCATGTATGTGCTCGATGAACCCACGATTGGTTTACATCAACGTGATAATGAGCGACTTTTAAAAACTCTCATACATTTAAGGGATATTGGTAATACCGTCATTGTCGTTGAGCATGATGAAGATACGATGCGTCTTGCAGATTTTATTGTGGATATCGGCCCAGGCGCCGGCGTGCATGGCGGACAAATTGTGGCACACGGCAACCCCGATACCATAATGCAGGCCCATACATTAACCGGCGATTATTTATCTGGACGTAAAAGCATTGCAATTCCTGCTAAACGCACACCACGTGATAAAGATTATGTATTAAGCCTTTGTGGCGCGCGTGGCAATAATCTAAAAAATTTGGATGTCGATATCCCGTTAGGGCTATTAACCTGTGTGACTGGTGTATCTGGCTCTGGTAAATCTACGCTGATTAATGACACACTTTATCCGCTAGCAGCGATACACTTAAATCAAGCGACGCAATTATCTGCAAAAACTTATACCAGCATTCATGGTTTAGATTTATTGGATAATGTGATTGATATTGATCAAAGTCCGATTGGTCGTACGCCCAGATCCAATCCTGCGACTTATACCGGCATTTTCAACATTATTCGAGAATTATTTGCTGGCACACTCGAAGCACGTGCACGGGGTTATTTAATCGGCAGATTTAGTTTTAATGTGAAAGGTGGTCGATGTGAAGCGTGTCAGGGCGGCGGGATGATCAAAGTGGAAATGCATTTCTTGCCGGATATTTATGTGCCCTGCGATGTATGTAAAGGCCAGCGTTATAATCGTGAAACATTAGAAGTGCATTATAAAGGCAAAACGATTTTAGATGTGCTGAATATGACGGTTGAAACTGCGTGTGAGTTTTTTGCGCCGGTGCCTTTATTAGCGCGTAAATTGCAGACTTTGATGGATGTGGGGTTGAGTTATATTCAACTGGGGCAAAGTGCGACGACGTTATCGGGTGGTGAGGCGCAGCGCGTAAAACTTGCTAAGGAATTGGCTAAGCGTGATACGGGGAATACTTTGTATATTTTGGATGAGCCGACTACTGGTTTACATTTTAATGATGTGCAAATGTTATTGGATGTGATCCATCGCTTACGCGACAAAGGCAATACGATTGTGGTGATTGAGCATAATTTAGACGTGATTAAAACCGCAGATTGGATCATTGATTTAGGCCCCGAAGGCGGCAATGGTGGTGGTTTGATTGTTGCAGAAGGTACACCGGAAGAAGTTGCGAAGTGCAAAGCTTCATATACTGGACAATTTTTACAGAAGATTTTGCATGTAACGAACGAATCTGCGTAGGGACGCAACATGTTGCGTCCCAGAGTAGGTTCGGCAGAATGATCTGCTATTTTTTATTGTGGTAAAACATGGCGTGATCCTGAAGTAAAACAAGTATTGCTTCACAAGATACACCTGGACGCAACATGTTGCGTCCCTACAATTTTTTATTTTGTTGCGGTTGCTGTTGCTGTTGCTGTTGCTGATGCTGATGCTGATGCTGTTCCTGATGCTGTTGCTGATTTGCTGTTGGATTGCCTGCCGTACTCGTGATAATCGTTTGCTTAGGTGCTGCATAATAATCATACACAGTCTTCGCAAAAGCCGCTGTAAGCCCTACCATCATCACTCCAAATGCTACTTGATTCACGACTTCAACTGTCGGGCCAATTTCTGCCATCACTTCTGGGGGAATACATTCTGATACAGGCTCTGAACATCCACCATACATTTCCAAACGAAACATCCAACTGGCACATCCATACCCCATTGCTCTGATTTTATCAGCATTATCTAACAAGCATTGAGCTGCATTTTCCGGTAATTTATCGTAAATATCTTGACACATTTGTGCGCATTGAGCGAGCATTTGGGCATTAATTATCATGGTACATCTCTTTTATAGGTTTAAGCGAACAAATCATACATAAATTTATGACAGTTATCTAGTATTTTTATTTATTTGTTGCGCATGACATCCGCAATTGAATCAGGTAATATGCCCCCATGATCGATACTACCTTTGTCGCTACAGCCTGGTCTTTGTTACCCCCCTTAGTCGCAATTTTGATGGCGGTAATTACCCATCGCGTGTTGATTTCTTTAGGCGCTGGGATTTTAGTCGGCGCTGCGCTGATTAATCAATTTGATATTTATAACACTTTATCTTATTTAGGCAGCATTATTCTCTCGCTGGTGTGGGAAGATGGCGCGCTGAATACTTGGAATATTTTAATTATTTTATTTTTGTGCTTGCTGGGTATCCTCGCTTGTTTAATTTCTATTTCTGGCGGCAAACGCGCGTTTACTGAGTGGGCTTTGTTGCATGTGCGATCTCAACGCGGCGCGCGATTATTTACGGTATTTTTAGGCATCTTTTTATTTATTGATGATTATTTCAACACATTAACCGTTGGTAATATTGCGCGTCCATTAACCGATGCGCAGCAAGTGCCGCGCGCAAAACTCGCTTATCTTGTGGATTCTGTCGCGGCGAGTATTTGTATGCTGTGTCCTTTCTCCAGCTGGGGCGCTTATATTATGGGTATTATGGGCGGTTTATTTGTGACCCATCAAGTCTTAGAGCTCTCAGCACTCACCGCATTTTTAGCGATTATTCCGATGAATTTATACCCAATTTTTGCGTTATTGATGGCGCTTGCCATGGCGTATTTAGGCTGGGATATCGGGGCCATGAAAAAACATTACGCCCGCGCAAAAACGGGTGAACTTTACGATAAAAGTAAAGGCGCGATATTAGGCGCAATTGAAGGTTTACCCGAGTATGACAATGGCTTTGTTTACGATTTAATTATCCCGATTGTGACTTTAATTATTGCAACCGTGATTTCGCTGATATTTTATGGGTATTTAAATATCGGTGAAAATCCCATTACGTTTTTCACTTTACTAGAAAATACCGACGTCGCACTGGCGCTGGTGACCGGTGCATCATTAAGTCTTGTGGTGACTTTTGTTTTATATTTGAATAAACACTTAAAAACCAAGGATTATGGCATTGCGGTGAAAAGCGGCTTAAAAGCAATGTCACCCGCGATTTATATTTTGCTATTCGCCTGGACGATTATTCATGTAATCAATGAACTGAATACCGGTTTATATCTTGCACATTTAATCGATGATATAAATTTGAGTTTGGCGTATTTACCATTTTTATTATTTTTAGTTGCAGGAATCACTGCGTTTTCTACCGGAACCAGTTGGGGAACATTTGGTATTATGTTACCACTCGCTGCAGATATTGTGATTGCAAGTGACCCCACAATGTTATTACCCGCATTTGCGGCCGTTTTAGCCGGATCTGTATTTGGCGATCATTGCTCGCCGATTTCAGATACCACGATTTTATCCGCAACGGGCGCAGGCGCAAATCATATCGATCATGTGGTCACGCAATTACCTTATGCTTTACTCATCGCAGGAATTGCAGGCGCAGGATTTTTAGCCTTAGGATTTTTTGGCAGCGTGTTGCTCGCGTTTTTAACTTCTTGTGCTGCGTTTATTTTATGCTTAATCGGCATGAAATATTTTTCACGCTAATTTTATTGTGATTCTTCATGTTTGTGACGCCATTTACGCAGCGCTATATTTAAGCCACGTAATGCAACTGTTCCTAGCAACTCCATTTCAACCACATGAATCAAACGATCTTTACTTTGTTTAATCCGACTTTGAAAACGATACATTAACACGACCAGAATTAAAATAAAAATAACCCAGGCCATTACCGAAAATGTAACGATCGTTGAGATTGGATAATTAAAATGATATAGAACTGCAGCGACACCGCCGACTAATAACAGTCCCACGGATATCGCCGCAATAATCACCAATAACACTTTTATAAAAACAAGTACGGCGACTTCTTTGGGTAAAGTGCGTAATTCGTCCATTATTGCCTTGTTATTTTCTAGTAAATAAAGCACCCAGAACAAATCCTACTGCAGCAGCAATACCCACGCTGGAAAATGGATGTTCTTCAATTCTTTGTGCCACTTTCTCTTCATTTTCATGAATGGCTTCGGGCACTTTCTGTGCACTTTTAGACACTTTTTTAATGACTAATTCTTTTAAATCGTGAATATTATCTTTTAATTCTTCTAGTTCTTTTTTAAACTCAAGATTATGATCTGACTTGTGATTCATGGTAGGTAACTCCGGTTTGAATTTATTATTATAACTTATAAGGATAGCAAACATTGCTTCTCTGTCAAAGTTGCGAAGGCCCCAAATTCTGGGCTATATTTATATATGTAACTTAGATTTAGGACTGTTTAAGGGGCCCGCATGAAAAAGACCCAGTGCATTTTTATTTGTTGCTTATTGGCATCGACCCAAGCCTTGAGCGCCGATCGCTTTATCATTCGGATTGCAACGCCAGAGCAAAATAATCAATTGACTAAAAGTGGGGTTTTTGCGGAATCAACCCGCAAAGAAATCATGCAACCGTTGGAACATAAACATCTCAATCAATTTTCTAATATTGCCAATCAAGTTTCTGATATGAGTGGGATAGAGGTGAATGAACTACGTCCTGTTGGCGTTGGCGCACACGTGATTAAACTTGATCGTGATTTAACTACTCAAGAAACTCAGCAGTTTATTCAGGAAATGGAAAAACAACCTGATGTTGTTTTTGTTATGGAAGATAAAAAATTATTCCCGATGTCAACAGATGTCAAAGATATTCATCCTTCGCAATGGGATATGAAAGGTCTGGCTACCACGGGCGGGGGCGATAATTTTGTTAATGCGTGGAAGCGACTTGCTCAACATAATTTAAAACCCGGTGATGATGTGATTGTTGCGGTGATTGATTCCGGTTATACGCCTAATTTTAATATTATTACTGCATTACAACCGCTACATAATGATTTCAACGCGCTGCAATATGGTTACGATATGATTTCTGATTGTCGCAGTTCTGGCAAATGTGCTGTGTCTACTGCGGATGTGGAAGCTGCTAAATTATCACACTATGCACCCAATGCCTTGGATTTAGGCGATTATTTAACTGCGCAAGATATTAAAGATTCTAACGGATATTTTGAAGGATGCAGCTCTGTTACTTCAGGCTGGCATGGTAGTCATGTTACCGGTACGATTGCGGCGAATGGTTATACAGAAACTTTAAAAAATTATATGACCGGTGGTGCCTATGCGACAAAAATTGTTCCCGTGCGTGTGTTAGGAAAATGCGGCCGACAGGGCGTGCCGGATCGGGGGGTGAATGGCAACTGGCCACCGGCGCAGGATCTCCAGGTTGTGCTTGTCGGCGAGGTGCGCTCCGGTGACCCCCAGCGTGGTGGCGCGTTGATAACTGGCGTAGCGCGTGCCCTGAAGGAGGTGGTCGAGAGTCGTCAGCGTCCGGACGTGGCTGCCGGGCTCGGTCTGGGCGTTGATCTCCTGGAGGCAGAGAATATCCGCC
>CAZPAA010000071.1:0-8893 GCA_964584425.1 uncultured Gammaproteobacteria bacterium
ATCAATATCATAAACGTTTATCTCATCACCACATGCTTCATCAATGTATAAATAGATATTTTTTGTTAGTGGAAATCCAAATGCAACCATACTCGAGGCTGTATCTGTTACTTTAGGAATTGGATATAAAGGCGCATCTGAAGTAATAAATTGTTCATCGGTATTGGTTTTAAAAAATGACCAATTTCTACTATAAAATCTTTGTCCATTAACAACGCTCCATTTTAGCATGGCTTTTATAGATTCATTTCTATCAGCATTCACTATATAGTCATCACTTTCTATGAAGCGAGATAATGAATCAAAATCAAACTGATATTCCTCATGTCGTTCATTAAAACATTCTTTTACGGACGTCTTAATATTACCTCTAAGCATTTTCTTCATGCTTTCATCAAAGTTTTTGTTAAAATCTTTTTGGAATCTTGGTGTTCTTACAGCTAAGAAACCAAGAAAAATTGACAGCCTCTCTTGATTTAATTGTGTAATAGTATTTGTTTCTTTAAGTTCATCTATAACTGAACTTGCCTTCTTCTCATACGCGCCTAATAACTCTTCTACTCCAAAATCACGCCGACCATCTTGATATTCAAAACAGTAATAATGGTTTCTTTTAGCCACGTTTTCTGGTTTTTGCTCCCTTATATCATTTCTTTTTTTGTCATAGATAAAAATCTTATTAGCTTGATTAACAAATCCATTTAAATAAAATCTAGGAATATAATGTTGCTGCTTCTGTTTTGACATTTTTACTACTTCGTGTAATTAGACTTTAGGCTTCAATCCAATGGGCACATGAAATTTCACTCTACTCACAGTTGAGTAATTTGAAATGGCATTTTCTCCTGCATTTGCAGCAAGGCCTAATACCTTAATGCCCACCCCTCCTTGTGAAGTATTTTTTTCCTCCACTGACACGGCCAAATCAAATTCAACTTTTTGATATTGATGGCTGCTATCTATTTTGGGATTAAGGTTTGCATCAAGGCCTTGACTAGGCGGGCAAATTAAAGATCCTGCAGGATCTTTTAACTCATGCTTCGCTTCATCAATAGCTGTAACCAGATCAATTAGTGCTGTTTTAATAAAACTTTTTAAATCCATATACGTCTCCCAAAAATACGATTAAATGTTGTAAGATAATTTATGCTTTTACTTAAAAAAGCAAATTATAAACATACGTGGGGACATTTTTTTTAGATTCAAGAGCAATTTATATTATTTTTGAACTCCCATCTATGGAAATAAGTAAAATATTGGATGGCTTAAATTACTATGCATTATTACTTATTTTGCTGTTTTATTATGACTCCCATCCATGCGGGCATTGAACAAGCGCTTAACATTTCAAATTCTTTTCTGTTCATTCCTTTACGGATTTTATATAATATCGCAGCATTTAGCTGTTTTTTGCCTAGATACCATAATAATGCCAAAACATTCCCTATTTTTTTACCCGCATATTGTAACCTCTGGTGATTAGATGTATGAATAAATTTCACTTTTAATGCACCAATATGAATCACACGTGTTGTGCCACTGGTATAATAAACTGGTTGCACAGGCATTTGCGTGCTTATTTTAAATTGATTCGCAATCGCCGCACCGTGCAATTGTATTGTTTCACCATTTTTTTTGGCAATTAAATTTATTACTTTAGAAATTTCAGGCGATACATTACCAACAAATCGATTGTGCTCTGAACGCACAAATATTCCTGGACGTACTCTTTGAATTAAACCTTCTTTTACAAAACGTGATAGCGTTTTATCAATTACGGTACGCGAATGCCCTGCTTTAATAAAAGTTTCTGTGCTAAATGGGTGCCCTTGTTTAAAACGCAAGACATGTGATCGTATTTTTTCTGCAATTGAGATAATCTTCATGTCAGAAATTATAATATATTTTCTGACACCAAATCAAGTGGCATAACCTATAAAAATTCAATTAAATCAATGGGTAATATGCTGGCAGAACTGTATTGTCACAGCGTATCTTATTGTTTTTATTAAAATTGGTACAAATCTGGTACAACGCGGTCAGAAATAGGAATTTTTTGCTGATTTTGGTTTGTTAACTACAGCCTTATAACACAATGTTTTTATTATAATATTTTCGGAGAGACAGGGATTCGAACCCTGGGAAGTAGAGTATACTTTAACGGTTTTCAAGACCCCCGCATTAAACCGCTCTGCCATCTCTCCGAGGGCTAATATACTAAAAAGCAGAGACTAAAACAAATTTTATGTTAAAATAATTTTTATGGTCACCATTTATAAAGGATCCTCATTATGACGAATCAATCTGTTACGGCGTTTGCACAAAGTGATGCTATCGCAGTTAATCGTGTGCTACGCAATACTTATATATTGCTCTCCCTTACTCTCTTATTTAGTGCCCTGGTCGCGGGGTTTGCGATGGTGACGGCGGCTCCCTATCCAGGCATTATCCTGACATTAGTCGGCGTTTATGGGCTGATGTTTTTAACTTATCGTTTGCGGAACAGCGTTTGGGGCTTAGTGAGTACTTTCGCCTTTACTGGTTTCTTGGGTTACACCTTGGGGCCGATTTTGAATATGGTGACTTCGACCTATGCCAACGGTAATCAAATTATAATGATGGCATTTGGTGGCACGGGGATTATCTTTTTAGGCCTCTCAGCCTATGTCCTTACCACACGTAAAGATTTTAGCTTTATGACCGGTTTTATGGTGGTCGGCACCCTGGTGGCTTTGGTCGTGATGGTATTAGGCTTCTTCTTCCATGCGCCTGGTTTCCAACTCGCCATTTCTGCGATTTTCATGTTATTGTCATCTGGCTGGATTTTATGGCAAACCAGCGCTATTATTCATGGCGGCGAGCGTAATTATATCCTTGCTACCATCGGTCTTTATGTACAGATTTATAACTTATTTGTCAGCTTGCTCCAAATTCTCTCTGCTTTTAGTGGCCGGGAATAGGATTAGATAACTGACAAATTTAGATTTAGGTTATATACTATAAAGGTACTTGTAAGGCTAGATAGGGTTCTATCTAGCCTTTTTTATATTTACTCTATTAATGAGGTTCGTGTATGCGTGTTTTGTTTAAATGGCTAGTTTTATTCACAGCTGGGGTTTTTTCCAATGCGTATGCGCTGACTTATCCACTTCATTCCAATACTGAGGTTGTGGGCGAAGTTATCACCCATAAGGCGGTCTATGAAGATACTTTCCCGCAACTGGGGCGTAAATATAACATAGGCGCCTATGCCCTCGAGCGCGCAAATCCTAACGTCGATATGTGGATCCCAGGCAAAGGTACAAAAATTACTATCCCTTCTGCTTTTATTCTTCCGCCGGAATATAGAAATGGCATCGTGATCAACCTACCAGAGTTACGCGTGTATTATTTTGACCCTAAAAATCAGCAAGTCCACACTTATCCTATTGGTATTGGAAAAGATGGCTGGTCAACGCCGCTTACCCAAGGAAAAATTACTGAGAAGACTGCAAACCCTACATGGGTGGTACCTGCCAGTATTCTTGCCGAACATGAAGCTTCCGGTGATCCTATTCCAGGGCTTGTGCACCCTGGGGTTGTTCCACCTGGTGAGTTAAATCCTTTGGGCAAATACCGCTTACGGACCAGTATTCCAGGTTATTTAATCCATGGAACCAATGCGCCTATTGGCGTAGGCCGTCGCGTAACCCATGGCTGCGTCAGACTCTACCCTGAAGATATAGAATCTTTATTTGGTTTGGTTGGCGTCGGTACTCCGCTTTATTTCGTCAACGATCCGATTAAATTAGGTTGGAAAAACAATGAACTCTACCTGGAAGTTCATCAAGAACTTAAAGAACATATTACCACTGAAAATCAACGCAAAGTGGCTTTGGTTGATAAAATTGAGAAAGCGGTTGCGGGTAAAAACGTTCATATCGACTGGACCTTGGTCAACAATATGATGCGCCAGCAAAATGGTGTTGCGCAAGTTATTGGGAAACATTAGTCGTAGCAATTTGTATTTGGGTGATTTGCAGCTCGCCTAACACCGATAATAATTCCACCAGTTTGCCATGGGGTGCGTTAGCATCCCCGTGGATCACCACAATAGAATCCTTCATTAAATGCGTTGATAAATATGCTTTTAGTTCCGCAGAAGTTTGTTCACCTAGATTTTTTTCATGCATGTGGAATTGGCCATTAGGATCGATACCAATGATAAAAGGATCTCTATTTTCTTGATGTGCTTGTTCTTTTTCATCCACACTCGGTAATTGCAAATCTAGCCAATGAATTTCATCAAACGATGCTGAGAGCATAAAAAAAATCAGTAATAAAAACACTACATCAATTAATGGGGTTAAATCTAGGCTTAATTCTTGATTATTTCTGCGCATATTTTTTTGCTTCTTCAATGGTTGTTTCTAAACGTAGGACTAAGTCATTAATTCGCCGATTGAAATAACGATGAAAAAATAGCGCAATGATGGCAATTGACATGCCGACGGCTGTAGTTAATAACGCTTCGCTGATCCCACCTGCGAGTTTTTGAGCTTGGCCTAGGCCGTCTTGCATCATCACATCGAAAATCGTGATCATGCCAAGCACCGTTCCTAGTAATCCCATTAAGGGTGTGACAGTTGCAATGCTGCCTAGCATATTTAAATGTTTTTCCCATAAAAATACTTGTTTTTTAGCCTGGGATTCATTGTAGTGCAACACGCGTCTTATTGATTTGTTTACCCCTATATGTAATATGAAGAGGCGTTCAAGAATAATGGCAAGGGCCAAAATGGATGCCGCAAATAATGGATACATCAGCCAACTACTGTTTAATAATTCTAATAACATGTTTCACCTCAATTTAAAATCAATCGGGACCTCGATCCACGCCATGATTGTTTTATCATTTTGCGTGGCAGGTAAAAAATTCCACTGCATGACTGCGTCTAATGCCGCCTGATCCAGCAATGTAAAGCCTGAAGATTGCGCAACGATAACTGCGCGGGTTTTACCCTGCGCATCTACCTGCGCCCGAACTAACACTAAGCCTTCTTGGCGTTTACGTCGTGCGGCTTCCGGGTAAATAGGTGGAATCGGTTGTGTGCTCAACTTGGCTTCTTTTGTAACTATCAGCTCTTCAAGTTTTTCTGTTAATTCTGTTGGCTGAGGTTTAATTTCTTCCTCCTCTTTTTTAGGGGAAATGGTATCTGGTGCGTCAGCTTTTGTGACCACAATTTCCTCTATTTTATTCTCCATGACTTTATTAGGTGACTTAGGGGCAAGTTTAATCGCCATGGTTTGTCCGGTTGGGGATGAAAAAGATTGTTTCTCTACTGCGGGCATGCGAAAAAACAACATATGCAATCCTAGCGAAACCAATAATGCACATATCAATATCCCGTCATTGCGAGCGCAACGAAGCAATCCAGGTTTAATGCTGGATTGCTTCGCTGCGCTCGCAATGACGGACAATCTAATCACACCATTCCCTCTTGTTAAACGTAATGATAATCGTTATCATTTGTATTTGCAAATATTTTATGAGTTTGATAAATGCGCTTAGTGTTTCTTATTACTGTGATTTTCTATAGCCTGAAGCTACCAGCCGCTGCAATAGACGATCCTACCCCCGTCTTCACTTTTGAAACCATCGAAGTAACCGCTGAAGCTATCGATATTACTGGGACTGGCAATCGCGTTGGCCTACCCTCGCTGGATAGCCCAGAATCCAGCACCGTAATTGACGATGAAATTACCGATGAACAACAAGCCAATACCATCGATGAAATTCTAAAAAATGATGCCAGCATCAGCAATCAAGGCAGTTTTGGTACAACTTCGAGTTTTAGTTCGCGTGGATTTACCCTAAATAATTCTGGGAATTACTTACGCAATGGGCTGCTGTATTTTTTTTGGAATTTGCCAACCATTGAAACAATTGATCGCGTTGAGATTTTAAAAGGCCCAGCTTCGTTTTTATACGGCGCTGGCGCACCGGGCGGGGTGATCAATTTTATGACGAAAAAACCTATCGATGAAAATTTTAACAATGGCGGTATACAAATCGGCAGTTACGATTATTATCGGGCATATGCTGATCTCAACCGCACTACAGAAAATTTAGATTATCGGGTGAATCTAGCCGCAGCCGATAGTCGGAGCTTTCGCGATAAATATTTTCAAGACAGACAAATTGCTGATTTTAGTTTGACAGGGGATCCGACTGATAATACAGAAAGTTGGTTTAACATGAGTTTTCAAAATAGCGATCAGCCGCAAGATACTGGGCTTGTTGCAATTGGCGATGGTGTCGCAGATTTACCCAGAAATACCTATTTAAATCAAGACTGGACTAAAACTGAGCGCAGTTCATTTAATACCACATTGGATTCATTTACTGATCTATTTGATGCTGTAAAACTGCACAGTGCGCTTTATTACCAATATATCGACAGGGAACGGATATTAAGCAATATTGTCTTGCAAGATAATGAGAGTGGTCATTTCAAATATTCATTTCAATATCGTAAAGACACTTGGCAGTTTTACACCGGTTTACTTGAGATGATTGCCGAAAAAGAATTATTAGGGTTTGATCAAAAATTCTTATTGGGCACAACTTATGCGGTGATGGATCATGATATCCTAGAAGCAAAAAGTATTTCAAGCAGTGAAGTCTATAGTATTTATGATGTGCCTACACTACCTAAAGTACACTTTCATGATTTTAATGATCCCACCACCGTTATGACAAATAATTTTGGTTTTTATGCGCAAGATGTTATACAGTTACATGAACAATGGGAACTCATTGCAGGCGCGCGTTTTGATCATTATCAGTCTGACTCTTCCAACCTAAGTGAAAGCAGTGCAAATCACACCAGCCCTCACCTTGCTTTATTATATAAGCCTTTATATTTTTGGAGTACTTATATCACTTACAGTGAAGGTTTTGAATTTAATGAACCGGTTAGTGATAATAACGCCATTAATTTTGGTGAGGAACTTGATCCCACACTGTCTGAGCAAATTGAAATTGGCACCAAAATGGAATTATTTAATGAAAAACAAATTTTATCGGCCGCCGTATTTGATATCCTGCGTTTTAACCAACCGTTTACTGAAGATATCGATGGCGATGATCCCAATGACGTGGTTGTCGTCCAACGTGGCGAGCAACGCCATCAAGGATTAGAATTAGGCGTGCAAGGTCACCCCAGCGATAATATAACCTTGTTAAGTACCCTGATGTGGCTCGATGCAAGATTTTCTGAGAGTAATGATCCTGCTATTGCGGGCAATCGACCTGCTGCGGTGCCTGAAATTGCCGCGACATTATGGGGTGAATATCGATTTACAAAAGGTAAGTGGAATAATTTTGCGCTAAATGCAGGCATCTTTTATGAAGGGGATCGCTTTGGCGATGATCAAAATACTTTTATTCTAGATGCCTATAGCCGGATTGATTCAGGCCTCGCGTATTATTAACCTTTGAAAGAAAAAGAATTGGCAATTCGATTGAATTAAGAAAATATTTTAGATGAAACATATTTTTATGGGTTTAGAAGAACCAATGTCACCGTCGGTGGCCCAAGAAGTGTGTGGTTAACATTCGAGGTACAATAAAATCACCTACAATTGTCTGGCTAGAAACGCTCCGATAGCCGCTAAACTGATACACACAAAAATGCTAGTGAAAATATTGAGAAGTGCATTGAACCATTCGCCGGCTTCAAACAGTTGAACTGTTTCAATAGAAAAAGTTGAGAACGTAGTAAATCCGCCTAAAAATCCAATGATCAAAAAAGCGCGCAAACGCTCACCCGCGTAACCCACATGTTCTATTAAAACGATAAACAAAAAACCAATTAATAGTGATCCTATCGCGTTAACAACCAATGTCCCATAAGGAAAATGCTTACCCAAGACTAGGGTAATGCCATTAGATAATCCAAATCGACATACCCCTCCAATGGCGCTGCCTAATGCGACTAAAATTAATTGGTTCATGACTCATTCCTTTGGTGTTGTTTCAAGCAATACGGGGATGCCATCTTTAATCTGATAATGAGTATTTTCTAATGTGCAGATCAATTGCTGGTTTTTTTTATCATACTCCAGTGCACCTTTACATTTAGGACAAGCTAAAATTTCCAGTAATGTTTGTTTCATTGTAACCTCTTAATTTTATCTAAAATTTCAGTATAAAATACTTCGTCTAATTTTGTTTTTATTTTGACCACCCAAATATTGGGTAAATTAATATTTGAGCATTTGATCGCATCTTTTTCAGTGATCAAAACTGGAAGCGCATCTTTAAAATCAAGATCTTGCTCGTTGATTAAATTATGATCTGGATATGCATGATTGATTGTATTGATGCCATAATCATTGAGCATAGAAAAAAACCGCCAGGGAGCGCCTATGGCACACACAGCGTGGACTGTTTTTTGCTTGAATGATACTTCGTCATTGCGCGCAATGATGGGATGCTTCAAAGGATAAATATTTTCAATTTCAGCTTTACTTTCAAGCACAAAATCAGCTGTTTTTAAGCAGTTTTTTGGCTCTCGCCAAGGCCCTGCTGGTAAACAAAAATCATTTTTTAGCCATTTTTTATCAGCGAGCAACGCAATTTTAATATCACTCATCAGTTTATAATGCTGTAATCCATCATCACTGATTATCATATCGCATTGTTCAGATATTTTTTTTGCCGCTTTCGCGCGATTTTTATTTTTAAAAACTAAACATTGGGTTTTTTGTGCGATCAAAACCGCTTCATCTCCGGCTATTTTTGGATCTGAATCAGGAAGAACAAAAAACTCTTTAATTCCATCATCCTCGCAATATTCGCTGGTAACAATGCAAGGGTTAAATCCTAAACCCTTTACAAAATTCGCAA
>CAZPAA010000072.1:0-8830 GCA_964584425.1 uncultured Gammaproteobacteria bacterium
AAACGAGCAGCACCTTTATAAAGGGGGACCTACTCGAGGATCCAGATTTATGCAACAAATGCATTTTACATAAAATGGCTTATTGATGTTAGCAATAGAAGACTACCAACCGGCAGCTGGCTTACTCAAAGACCGCGTGATCCTGGTGACCGGCGCAGGTGAAGGGATCGGCAAAGTTGCGGCAAAAACTCTGGCTCAGTATGGCGCGGTGGTTATTTTACTGGGCCGCACCGTTCATAAATTGGAAAAAGTTTACGATGAAATCATGGCGCAAGGGTCAAAAGAGCCGGTTATTTTACCGCTGGATCTCAAAGGCGCAAGCGTCGATGATTATCAAAAAATCCGTGACTTAATTGCTGAGCAATTAGGCCGTTTAGATGGCATTTTGCATAATGCGGCCGTGCTCGGCGGCTTAAGTCCATTTGAATTGCAAGATGTAAAAAAATGGTTTGATATTATTCAAACCAATTTACACGCGCCATTTTTGTTGACGCATAGTTTATTGCCGTTATTAAAAGCATCTCGTGATGCGAGAATTTTATTCACTGCCGATCAGGTCGGTGTTAAAGGCCAGGCGTATTGGGGTGCCTATGGTGTTTCAAAAGCCGGATTAATTAATCTGATGCAAATTTTAGCGGATGAATTTGAGGTGAATACGCACATTCGTGTGAATGCCATTATCCCGCCTGCAACTGCAACACGGATTAGAAAGCAAGCCTTCCCCGCAATTTTGCATGAAGCGATTCAAGATCCCCGTATATTTATGAATTATTATCTATATTTAATGGGGCCGGATAGTCGGAATGTGAATGGAGAGGTTATTGAAATCCCCCTTTGAAAAAGGGGGTGCCCATAGGGCGGGGGATTTAAGATCTTTGTGTATAATCAGACATCTTTAAATCCCCCCCTACCCCCTTTTTCAAAGGGGGAACAATAGGAGTTTGAACATGATCAAAATATTAATCAATGGTGCTTTGGGGCGCATGGGGAGCGAGGCAGTTATCGCGGTAAAAGCAGATCCCGCATTAGAACTCGTTGGCACTGCGGTGCGTGGGGATAATCTTGCGCAAAAAATTAATCACTGCCAACCCGATGTGGTATTAGATCTCACTACACCTGAAGCAGTGTATCAAAATAGTCTCACCATCATTGAGCACAATGTTCATCCCGTGATCGGCACCACGGGTTTAACCCCGAGCCAAATTGATCATTTACAATTATTATGCGCACAAAAAAAATTAGGCGGGATCATTGCGCCAAACTTTTCAATCAGTGTATTGCTCATGATTAAAATGGCAGCGCTCGCCGCCGCCTATTTACCGCATGCAGAAATTGTTGAATCGCATCATGAGGCTAAAAAAGATTCACCTTCCGGAACTGCCATAAAAACCGCACAAACAATTGCTTCAAAACGCGAAAATCCTATTCACGTACCACACCCGCATGGACCTGCACGCGGATTTATCTGCGAAAATGTTCCGATTCACTCCGTACGTCTACCCGGATTAATAGCCCACCAAAAAATAATTTTCGGCGGGCACTTTGAATCTTTAGAAATTAAACATGACAGCTTTGATCGCAAATCATTTATGCCCGGCGTGCTTATGGCATGTAAACGCGCGCCCGAGCTTAACTCTCTGATTTACGGCCTAGAACATTTGCTTTGAGTTAATTCCCCCTTTGAAAAAGGGGGTGCCCGTCTTCGGGCGGGGGATTTGAGATGTCTGATTATACACAAAGATCTTAAATCCCCCCTACCCCCCTTTTCCAAAGGGGGATTATTTCGCTGTTCTCGATAAAAAAGAGCTACTGGCAAGCACTAACCGCAGCACAGTCAGCACCACCCACAGCGACCAGAGCAGCATCGCTCCGCGATAGACCCAAAGTGGCACAGAGATTATCCAAGCGCGTGGCCAAATTTTCGCACTAAAATCTTGGAGCCAGACATAATCCGCGCTCAAAGGAGATGTTAATGCGCTTGGAATAATATGCATATTCGGCATATCACGCAGTGCGTGCAGCATTCCTTGCAGCAAGATCACAATCGCAAGTACAAACAATAGGCCTAATAAAATCTGCACCACGCGATGCCAGGGCTTCGGCACCTGCACGATCCATTTACTGTATAAACTCCAGACGACCAGCGCAATCACAACCCATAATCCTAATAAAGGTGTGACTAAGCTTAAGCCTAATAATAAAATCAGCCATTCTACGGTACGCAACTTTGTTGTCGACATTTTCCCTAATATGATGGCTAAAACAATTGCAGCCGCAGCACCGAGCCAATATAAAGATGCGGGTCCATAACCTGCGCCGCCTAATGCCAGCACCCAACGATCTTTAGGAATATTTAATCCCAAATTGATATTATACGCAGGCATGCCCCAATCCAGTATGCCGGTTCGGGTAAAAAATGCGGTTTGCGCGGGGATATGCCAGATCAAATCTACCCAGTTATTTCCAGGCCCTAAAGGAATAGTCACGTCATTTCCGGTTTGCAAAACCTGGGTAACCCCATTGACTTTGACACTTTGTATGCTCGCGCTTTGCGGAAATTTCAGCGTATGCGCGCCGCCCAGCGTGCTACGCAATAATGCTGTTGCGCTCAATTCATTGACCCGTCCTATTGCCTGGGTTAATACATTCACCTC
The DNA here is from genome assembly GCA_964584425.1 of uncultured Gammaproteobacteria bacterium. GTDB lineage: Bacteria > Pseudomonadota > Gammaproteobacteria > JABCZS01 > JABCZS01 > JABCZS01. Next base: position 2,655 of record CAZPAA010000072.1, read on the forward strand.
TTCAATCGTGAGTGTTGGACCCGGCATCGCGGGTAAGCGACTTAATTGAATATGAACGGATTCTCCAGGCCAGGGGCGCCATGTCGATTGCCAAGCCGCATATTGCGCTTCATATGAAGGCGCGACCCCCGTGATCGTGGGATGCCAAATCGGAGAAATATAAAGCTGCCACTCTTCAACAAAACTTTTCGTCTCAGGCGCTAATAAAGTTAAATCGGTAAAATCTACTAGCGTCGATTGCCAAGTAAATTCTTGTTGTTGTTGCGAAAAATAAACTTGAACTTGATTATTTTGTACGCTTACGCCACTGCTATTTACTGATTCATGCGCAAGTAATGGGATCTGCAATTGAATAGCGCCTGCAAGCGGTGAAATTCTCTCAACGCGCGTCGTGACTTCGCCGGTTAAACCCAGGGTCAAATGACGCACCACGCGCACAAAAGGTTGGATCACCGTGGTCGCTTCATTTTGTGTGCTACGTTCGCGACGAATTAAATGCAGCTCTTCGCCAGATAATTGCTGATTTTCTAGTCCTTCGACAAACCATCCTGGCGCACTCACTTCTAACCAATGTGGATTAAGCAAAAAGTCAAAGGATACTTTGTCCATATCACCGACTTTGCCATACACCGTCACATTGTGATGGCCTTTTTGCAGTTGAACCATTAAGGTATTATCTTTCCAAAATAAGCCAGCCGCTGGCATTTGATTGATTAATACTTGATCGGCCTGCCAATAAGCAGAACGACCGGGGATCGGCACCGCCACGCTCTCTGAGGCATCGATTTGCAAACTTAAGTAGATCTCATCTTCATTCACATTCACGATCACCGAACTCACGCTCGCACACGCGGGCAAGCAATTATCCGGTACTAATAGCCGATTTTGCAAAGTTTCGAGTAAATCAGGGTCTGGAATATCTGCAAAACTTTTAGGTGACATTATACTCAAGCCCATCGCGACGCAAAAAGGCAATATGAACACTTCACGTTGCAAAGGTTTTGTCCAATGCAAGGGTTGGGAGCGCATGCGCCAGAGTCGTAAGCTTACACCAATTAATAAAATAATTTGGATCATGGTAAAAATTCTTTGGATTAACGGTGAAATCAAAAACAAATAAACATGTTGATCTTTTGCAACCCTCGTTTGCCAATCCATTTGCACAGTTGTCCACTCCCATTGAGGTTTTGCCGGACCCATTTGGGTTTTTGCATCGACAGGGACTTCAAGAGGCTCAATTTCTGCGACTTTTTGTCGTGTTTGTGCCATCATCATTTCGGGACGTGCTTCTTGTACTTGTGTCGTTGTGATAGGTTTAACCACGGCTTGTGGATATAAACTGTGGATCAAACTCATCGCACTGATCCAGACAATCATTACCGCTAAGCATGCAAAACTTAAATCCCGATATAAAGTCAGCAAATAAATCCAGCGATGTGGTTTAAACCACTGAATCAGCCATAATACCGCTACGATATTAAGCCAAATGAAAATAGCATAGCTGCTTTGATGATACGTCAGCAGTAACATAAAAAATGCAAGCAAGCCCCACTTTCTACCTAATATCGAAGTAATCGCAAACGCAATTAACAACACCACAAAGATATCAAATAAAGACCAAGTTTCGAGCACACTGCCTGTTAACTGCTCAACACCCCATGCGGTAAATAATTGCCAACCCGGCGGCAATGAAAGCGTCGTACTCACGCGATTAAAATTTACATTCCATCCGGTCACATTCATCCGCCAAATATTTTGTAAAAGACTACTCGCCTGCGCATTTAACGTGCCTTGTCGCACCTCAACACCTGGGATGCGCTCACCTTCAGTGTTTTCAAGTAATGTAATGAGTTGTTCATGATTGTTTAAACTAAAACTACCTAAAATAAACGGTGGGTGTAGCGATAAACGCCATCCAGATAGCATTTGTCCTTCTAAAGTATCTTCGATGGTCCATAATTGTCCGGAAAAATCCAGCCACATCTGTCTTGTGAGTGTGAGCTGATTTTCGAAAAGATGGGTATTTTGGGTTGCCGATAATAACACGGGATCCGCTACCAACACGCGATATGCAGGCAAATGTCGCCAAGCTTCAGGCAGCATGGTTTGGGTTGGATCAACATTGGGCACACCAGAAACAGTCATGCTGCCTAAACTTTGATCAAATTCAAATACCCAAATTTCTTCTGCGGGCCAAGGCGGTCCTACTTCTGCGCGCTTTAAGGTATCTATATTATGTGGAAAACGTTCGGTGATTTCTATCTGCCATTTTCCTGGGCGAAGTTGTACACGCAATAAGCCATTTTCATCCAATTGTGCAGGCAGCGCGCTATCGACCCGCATTGCGATGGTTTCTGGCAATAATACGGGGCCTAGTTGCACTTCCCGCGCCGCGCCGCTGACATCAAGCTCAATCAAAGTTTGCACTTTCATCGGTACGCTTTGAATAATTTTACGAAAAACGCGTAGTTGCAACGCGGATGCAAAAGATTTATTTTCTTCGTGCGTCAGCCATAATTGGCCTGCCTCAAACCGTGGATGATTGATTTTTTTATTTTGCTCAGCTAATTGTACCAATCCGGTATGCTCTGGAATTTTAATGGATGTGGGTTTTTCGCCGTGAAAGGGTAAAAATCCTTGAATATGGTGCAAGCCAGGCGATAACTCCAAAACCGGTTGTTGGTTTTTCTCAAAAACGGGATAATATTCTCCATTCACTTGCACTTGTTGTGGCCATAAATTTGGCTCTCCTGGCAGTTGAATAATGGATGGGGTAAACACTTGCCAAGCTTGGTTAAAATAAATTTTATCACTCATCACATTTAAGTTGAGTAATGTGGGCCAGGCACAATATCGATCATCTTGAGTGTTATATAAAAATGGACATGCATGCGCTGGATAATCATATAATACCCAGTTTTCCCAGCCTTGAAGAACCGGTGGAATATCTTCTTTAGCAATCTTAGCCTGCGCTGATATCGCAGTGCAAAGTAACATAAAAAATAAAAATATTTTTTTCATTTGCATGTTCACATCCGTCTTTTGAAAAATAAAAATCCATCATTGGTGAGCACAAAAATATCCCCGGTCACATACCACCCTTCGTGAAATACCGCTTTGGTTGCGCGATCGGAACCTAAATATCCTTGCATCATACCTAAACCGCGCACCAATAATAAGCCTTCTTGACCGTTTTCTACCTGTTTAAAGGTATGCGGATCAACAATTTTGACTGCAACGCCGGGCAATGGATGTCCAACAGAACCTGGCTTCATTCCGCGCTGCAAGCGGCCTGGATGGCGCACATCGGGGACATTCATAGCAATACCCGGGCCCATTTCTACGCAACCATAACTGTCTAATAATTCCAGTACAAATTTATCTACAAATGCATTCGCAAGCTCATCTGGCAGCGGCTCTCCAGCAACTACAGCATAGCGAATATAACTAAAGCGTGAGGGACGGATATCTTCGATGTAAGCTTCATAATGTTCTACCGTGTCAAAAATAATGGATGTTTTATATTGGCTCATCAGCGCACCGACTTTTTCATATTCTTTTGAAGGGTCAGGATGAAACGCAACGCCCATGCCATTTAGAAGTGGCAGCCATAAATTTAAACTATAACCATAAGCATTCCAAAAAGGTATCACCCCCATCACTCGATCGCTGCGTTTTAAATGCAACACGTGTGAAAAACTATGCACATTGGAGATAATATTGCCGTGTGATAATAATGCGCCTTCCTTTGAATTTTTTTCACCGCGGGAGAAGCAAACCGAAGCGATATTATCGGTAGTGATATCACTTTTCCCATATAGTTTTAATACCCAATTGACTGGTAACCAAAACAATGCCCAGCGTGCGAAGGTTCTTTGTAATTCTTTGGCAATAAATTGCAAGTCTTCATAGTAAACAATTTCGCTTAAAGCGATTTGCTGGTTGTTCTCTATAAATTCACGTGTGGAAATAATCACTTTAACCTGACTTTTTTCGACAAAATACGGATTATCGCATATCGCATTTTCATAAGGGAAATTGATCACGGATTTTCCGGCCAGTGTCGCTGCAACATTGATTTGCGCAGCACGTGCGCTGGGGGGTAATAAAACACCGATATAAGTTTGGTCCGCATATTGTGCGCGAATAAATCGTGCAAGTAATAGTGCTTCACCAATAAATTGTCCGTAGGTTTTGCGTGTAGCCACGGGGTCGGCCATACAAAATTTAAAATATCGCCATTTTGAGTTGCGTAGTAAGCGTGTAGATAAAGTATCGCGTAAATCTTTAGTATTAAATTTTACCGCAGCATCTAATTCTTGTATCGCTTGGCGCACGAGGGTTGCTTTGCTATTAGAAGGCATGGGCTCGCCAAAAGATATGGTTACGCGTATTGGAATTTCTTTTGGTAATTTCCAAAACACCCGGCCACCGCGATATGCAAAAATGCTATTCCACAGCGCATCAATATGCACGGGAATAATCGGCACATCAGTTAAACCTTCCATGATCCGCTCAAATCCTTTACGAAAGGGTAATAATTGACCGGTGCGCGTAATGGTGCCCTCAGCAAAAATGCAGACCACATGTCCTTGACGTAATTCATTGCGGGCCTTTTCAAATGCTGCCATTACGGTATCATAATCGCCTTCTTTGATGGGGATCGCGTGTGCCAATTTAAATAACCAATTGAACAGTTTAAAATCGTAAAATTCTTTGTAAACTAAATAGCGAATAAATCTGGGAATGCTGCCGCTTAATACTAAACCATCCATGTAAGACACGTGGTTGCAGACTAATAATACGGGGCCAGTTTTTGGCAAATGCGAGTAACCAATAAAGCGCACGCGATATAACGTATGCGTTACCGACCAAATTAAAAATCGTAAGAAAAAATCAGGGAAAATTCTAATCGCCAATACCGCCAAGACGATGGTTGCGGTGGCAAAAATCAGCCAGAGTTGATTCGGTGTCATCAAGAAATAAGAATAAAATATCCATGTAAACACGGAGGCTGCCAACATCGCGATAGCCCCGATAAAATTTGCGGTGGCAATCATGCGGCCTTTTTCGCCCTTAACGGGCAACTCTTGTAATAAGGCATTGAGCGGCACAATATAGCAACCTGCTGCCATCCCTATCCACAGTAATAATGCATAAATCGTAAAGGATGATAAATTAGGCTCAACTAAAAAAAATAAGCCCAGCGCCATAAAAATTGCACCTAATGGAATCAGCCCAGGCTCAATCTGATCGCCTGACATTTTCCCCGCTAATAAACTGCCTACGCCAATCCCGATCCCTAAGACGGCTTGCATCCCCGCAATCGCGAGCGGACCCCATTTTAGGGTGAAATATCCCCATGCAACTAAGTTCACTTGCGTTGCCAAGCCTAAGGCCCAAAAATAAGCGATAGCTAAGGACACCCAAAATAATAAGGGTTGTTTGAAGAATTGTTGAAAGCCTTTACCGATTTCGGACCAGGGGTTAAATGCCATTGCGCGGGCACTGGCTGAGGTGACTTTTGTAACGCCTAACCCCGAAATGGTACTTAGGATTGCAATCACTAACAATGTGATGCCTACTTTATATAAAGCATCGCCCCAAATGCTGACTAGCACCCCACCAAACACGCCGCCTAATAAAATAGCGATATACGTGGTGGTTTGTAACAATCCATTTGCATAAGATAATTCTGACAGTGAAACAATTTCGGGCAAAATGCCGTATTTTGCAGGGCTAAAAAAAGTCGCCTGGGTGGCCATTACAAATAAAATCGCCATCATGAAAACGGTGCTTTGTAGATTTAAAGCCAGTAGTGCGAAAATCATTGCGATAATGCTGGTGATTCTGACGATGATGAGTACACTGCGCTTGCTAAAGCGATCGGCTAAAAATCCTGCGTAGCCTGAAAAAATAAGATTGGGGATAATAAATATCATGGCTGCGATGGATAAGGGTTCCCCGCTAAATGCGCCATAAACTACGACTAGCGAGACCACCATGCGATAAAAATTATCATTGAATGCAGCTAAAAATTGCATAATGAGGAATAGGCAAAAATCTTTTCTTTTTAGTAGGCTGTTGTATGTGATCATAAACTTCCGTGTTTTGTGAAATAGGGGTATGGCATAAATCGGGATCCTCTATTCAGCCCCCCTTTGTAAAGGGGGTGC
>CAZPAA010000073.1:0-4154 GCA_964584425.1 uncultured Gammaproteobacteria bacterium
CAGCGCCAGTCATATAGTTGTTATGCGTTCCGTCTTTGCTGCGGTTTCCAACAATAGCGCGTGCGCCTTGATGTTTAGGTGTATCTACTTTCCCTGCAGCATAAGAATGGTCTACTTTGATTTTAGTGCCACTATACCAATAATCCGCTTGGCCAATCAGACCGCCGGCAAGCCATTGACTTTCAACATTCGTGTGTGAATAGCTATTACTAATAGTCCCAGTCACATTTTCTCCAATAAGTCCTATTAATCCGCCTGCATTCAGCGGTACGATGATATCACCGGTGGTGGAAGAAGAATAAATTGTAAAAGTCGCGTTTGTTTGAACATGTCCAATCAAGCCCCCAAAGCCGCTATCTTGATACCAATTGTTATGTGAAACGAGATAACTACGCGCTGGATCAACAAGAGACACGACATTACGCACAGAACTATTGTTGAGCGTCGCACCATTCGTCACGCCGATGATTCCCCCAGAAAAAGTATGTAGGCTGAGAGTTGCATTGTGTAGGTGTATTCCTGTGAAAGTTGTGTTTTCAACATTGGCGGCTATTCCGCCGGTTTGTCCTGACAGCGAATTTGATTTAATAGAAGAAGGCGTGCTTTGCACCGGAATGGTTAAACCATCAACCTTAATGTTGCTAACGGTAGAGCTGACAATATGTCCTGCCAACAAACCTCGGCGCGTGTCATCATCTGCGAATACGACCGCATTTTTAAACTGCAAATTTTGAATGGTTGCATCTTGGACTTTTTCAAATAGTGCGCCTGGTTTTTGCGGATCTGCGGTAATGGTCAAGCCATCGATGATTTTGTCTCTTCCATCCAGTGTGCCTGCGAATAATGCAATCGGAGTAAAATCGATACTTTTACAATCAATGGGATTTTCGAGGTAATAATCGGCATAAGGATTATCGCCGATGTTTTGAAGATCCGTGCAGTCAGCAATGGGAAGCAATGTATTTGCAAATGTTGCTTGGGTAGCAAATAGGAAGATCACCCCAAATAATGAACGTATGGATAGAGACATAAAACCTCCAACAAGTGTCTAAATATTGTGCAATTTAACATACAAATATTGGGGAAGTCAATGTTTAATATGATGAGGCAAAACTCTTATCGGGCCTACCGTCCAAACGGGCTCCGTTCCTGCGGGGACAATCCCCCGGAAAATTATAATTAGTTGTAATAATTTTAATACCTAGTTATAATAATCGCCTGGAGATCAATATGTCAAACCAACACCCTTTACAAAACTATATCTTACATCACCTTAAACAACATCCTCACGATTTGGTTGCCATGACCGCGAAAGGGTGCCAGGTTACGCGGACCACGGTACATCGGCATTTACAGCATTTAATCAAAGCTGGGACCATTATTAAAATGGGGCAGACTAAGCAAATAGCTTATTATTTGACTACGGAAAAGAATAAAAAAGTGCAATTAAAAATTTCAGATGCTTTTGATGAATATGATATTTTTACCCAGCATTTTGCTTATGATTTCGCAAAATTGCCCAAAAATGTAGAGGGGATTTTGGCTTATTTTGTCACGGAAATTTTGAATAATGCTAAAGATCATTCTTTAGGCAGGGAAGTGCAGATTTCTACCCTGTGGGATAAAAAAGACATTACTATCACGATTGCAGATGATGGTATAGGTATCTTTGAAAAGCTTAAAAAATTTTTTCACCTGGTGGATATACGTGAAGGTCCATTGGAATTATCTAAGGGTAAAGTCACAACTGATCCACGTCATCATACGGGAGAGGGCATTTTCTTCTCATCAAAAGCCGCGGATGAGCTCACGATTGCAGCGAATAATTTAATATTTTATATCAATAATATAGAAAAGGATTGGGGACTTTATACACATAAAACATCACCGGGTACAACGCTTATCTTTAAATTGAATCAACAGACGACTAAAAGCTTGGTCAACATTTTTAAATGTTTCCAGAACAATGATACTTTGGCTTTTGAGAAAACAAAAATTCATGTTGATTTAGCAAAATTATTGGGGGAAAAATTAATTTCTCGTTCGCAGGCCAAGCGTATTGTACGAAATTTAGATAAATTTACTCATATCACTTTAGACTTTAAAAAAGTCGATTCTGTTGGACAAGGGTTTGTCGATGAAATATTTCGTGTGTATCAAAGTCAATATCCAGAGAAAAAGATTGTTTATATTAATGCGAATGCAGATGTTGAATTTATGATAAAGCGTAGTATTTGATCAATAAGGTCCTAGGCAAAATGCGGCTGTGGGGGTGTTTTTTGGCGCTCATTTGAGTTATGATGCTTGCGATAAATCTAAGAGGTATCCATGTCAGATCCAACGCAATTATCCCATCAGGTTGAGAAACTAAATCATGAGGTTATTGAACCTTTTCCGCAGTCACAAAAGATTTATGTGGAAGGGTCCAGTCCTGATGTTCGCGTAGGCATGCGAGAAATTAACTTAACGCCTATTCAAACTAAAGAAGGCCTCAAAACCCCAGCACCATTTGTTGTGTATGACACTTCTGGCGCATATACCGATCCGAATGTGAGTTTGGATTTACAAAAAGGCATGCCGGATATTCGTACGGCTTGGATTGCGAAGCGGGGTGATACGCAAGAGTTAGCGCAAATTTCTTCGGAATATGGGCGTTATCGGATGCAAGATCCGCATACTTCACATATTCGTTTTCCTAAACAAATTAAGCCGCGCATTGCAAAAAGCGCAAAAAATGTAACCCAACTGTATTACGCTCGCCAAGGTATTATCACAAAAGAAATGGAATATATCGCCATTCGTGAAAATCTGCAGCGGGATTTAGTCACGCAGCATCAAGGACAATCTTTTGGCGCCGCCATTCCACAGCACATCACGCCAGAATTTGTACGTGATGAAGTGGCGCGGGGCCGTGCGGTTATTCCTTGTAATATTAATCATCCAGAATTAGAGCCCATGATTATTGGCCGGAATTTTTTGGTAAAAATTAATGCAAATATTGGTAATTCTGCGGTGACTTCTTCTATTGCTGAAGAAGTAGAAAAATTGGCTTGGTCTGTGCGCTGGGGCGCTGATACCGTAATGGATCTATCGACCGGCAAGCATATTCATGAAACGCGTGAGTGGATTCTGCGCAATTCGCCCGTGCCAATTGGTACCGTGCCCATTTATCAAGCGCTGGAAAAAGTCGATGGCAAAGTGCAAGCACTGACTTGGGAAATATATCGCGATACCTTGATTGAACAAGCCGAGCAAGGCGTGAGTTATTTTACGATTCATGCGGGCGTATTACGTGAGCATGCAGAATTAACAAAAAATCGCGTCACCGGTATCGTGTCACGCGGGGGTGCAATTATGGCTGCGTGGTGCTTGGCGCACAATCAGCAAAACTTTTTGTATACGCACTTCGAGGAAATTTGTGAAATCATGAAAGCCTATGACGTGACATTTTCATTAGGCGATGGTTTACGTCCCGGTTCAATTCATGATGCGAATGATGCCGCGCAATTTGCCGAATTAAAAACTTTGGGTGAACTGACGCAAATTGCGTGGAAGCATGATGTGCAAACCATGATTGAAGGCCCCGGACACGTGCCGATGCATCTCATCAAAGAGAATATGGAAAAACAATTAGAATATTGCCATGAGGCACCATTTTATACCCTAGGGCCACTCACAACGGACATCGCACCCGGATACGATCATATTACCTCAGGCATTGGTGCGGCGATGATAGGCTGGTTTGGTTGCGCAATGCTCTGTTACGTCACGCCAAAAGAACATTTAGGCTTACCCAATCGTGAAGATGTACGCACCGGAATCATCACCTATAAAATCGCAGCCCACGCAGCCGATCTAGCAAAAGGTCACCCAGGCGCACAAGCACGCGATAACGCACTCTCACAAGCCCGTTATGAATTCCGCTGGTATGATCAATTCAATTTAAGCCTAGATCCCAAGCGTGCTAAAGAATATCATGACGAAACGCTTCCCAAAGAATCCGGAAAGACCGCCCATTTTTGCTCAATGTGCGGCCCAAAATTCTGCCCGATGGAATTAACGGCAGAGATACGAGAAGAAACAGCAGAGATACGAGAAGAAACAGCTTAATAGGACTTACGAAAAATTCACCTGCGGAGATTCGCCCCCTTTCA
>CAZPAA010000073.1:4254-5890 GCA_964584425.1 uncultured Gammaproteobacteria bacterium
AAACAGCTTAATAGGACTTACGAAAAATTCACCTGCGGAGATTCGCCCCCTTTCAAAAGGGGGCGAAATCGCCATTTATACCCCACAGATTTGCATTCCACCCATACTAATGGTATCTTTCAAACTTCATATTGGAAGGAATAAAAACCATGGCAAATTTTCAAGAAACACTATTTGGCATTGAAAACAACATCTTAGACACCATTCAATTGGACAAAAATACGACTTGGTCCGAAGTTGAACAACTTTTAGCTGCGCTTAAAACCAACACCTCAGTTAAAACCTTAAACTTATCACATCAATTTTTACTTAAAACCATCGCTCGAGCTGGAGCAAAACAAATTGAGGAAATGTTAGAAGTAAATAAATCTCTAGAACAACTCATATTAATTGGCCATCAGATAGGCTCCCAAGGAGTCATTGCAATTGCAAATGCCGCTGCAAAGCATCCCACTTTAAAAGAACTTGATTTAAGTCAATGTGATTTAGACTGCTTTGGTTTTAATCCGTATGATTATGGTCCTGCGAAAGAAAATGCAACAGATGCGCTGAATGCTTTAGCAGCGGCGATCAATCAAAGTGCTACTTTGGAAAAAATTTCTGTGCAAGGTTGTAGCGTGAGTGGCACGCATAAATTAGATGTGGATGCGGAAATAACCAAAGAGAAAAATGATGTTGAATCATTGAGTCGGGTATTAAAATTTACACCGCCTGTTGCAGCAGCGAATACAGATTTTCCGATTACAGCCGCTCGTGATCTGATGTACAACAATAATAACAATAACAGTATTTTAAATACGCAGGAGGATAGTGGCAACAATTACAACAATAATAACGTTGTTCCAAAGTCCTCAAAAGAAAAAGAAAAAGGGAAAAAGAAATGTATTGTCATGTAGCCCTTGCGCTACCTTGAATGATCTGGCGCATTAGCGTACACGCTTGCTGCATCACATGAATATTATGAATGCACGCCAATTGATAATACAACGCACCTTGTTGTTTGAATAAAAAATGCAAATACGCTTTGCTGAAATGACGACAGGTGCTGCAGGTGCAACTTTCCATAATGGGCGTTTCATCTTTCGCATAAATTGATTTTTTAATGAGAATGCGATCATTATCCTGTGGACTCACAAATTTAAGCCAGCCATTCTCTTCAATAAATTCGCCAGAATATAAAGCCCCATGCCGCGCATTACGCGTCGGTGCAACACAATCGAAAATATCAATACCTTGCGCCACCACATCAATTAAATCTTGCGGCCCTAAACCTACGCCCATGGTGTATCGCGTTTTAGATTCAGGCAGCATCGGGCGGATCCATTCAATCACTTCGACGGTTTTTTGCATATCAAAACCGATAATTTCCCCACCAATTGCAATGCCATCCATATCCGCATTCACCACAAATTCAGCGCTTTTTTCACGTAAAGAGCGGTGACTTCCGCCTTGTATAATACCGAAAAGGGCTTGAGAATAACCATAAGCAGACTGAGGATGTGCATCATGCACCGCTTTAGATTCAAGCAACCAACGATGCGTGCGTTCCATCGCTTTAACTGCAGCATCAAGGCCGCCCGCTTCAGGCGTGCATTCATCAAACGCCATAATAATATCGGCACCAATAATTTTTTGT
>CAZPAA010000073.1:5900-8603 GCA_964584425.1 uncultured Gammaproteobacteria bacterium
TATTTTGTCGGGGTTAAAAGAATCACCTTGCCACTGATAGGATGTTTAAAATGTTCACCGATTGAATCAATGGTACAAATTTTTTTATTTTGCGACAAACTAAAAACTTGAAAGCCACCGCTGTCCGTCAGCATCGGCCCATTCCAATGCATAAAACGATGCATGCCGCCCACGGATTGAATGATCTCCATCCCAGGATTGACCAACATATGATAGGTATTACCGCCCAAAATAATTTGACTGCCGGTTTCAAGCAGATCACTTGGCGTCATATGATTCACAAACGCACGGGTTGCAACCGGCATAAAGGTAGGCGTTTCAAAATCACCATGCGCTGTAGAAACTTTTGTCACCCGCGCATGATTACAAGATGATTTTGCAATGACTTCAGTCTTAAAATGCGCCAAGACCTTGCCCCATTTTAATTTTCATATTATTTGTTAAATCATTTTTCCAATGAACGCGATTTTCACCGAATAAAACAATAGCGGTAGAACCCGTCAGAAAATATCCGAGCTCATCACCCCGGTTAAGGTGAATCGCTTTGTCTTCATAAGACCAACGCGTGACTTGATTATACCGATTCGGTGTTACCACGCCTTGCCAATTCACCGCCATACTCCCCACAAAAATAGCGCCAACCAAAATCACCGCCATCGGGCCTGCATCCGTTTCAAACAGACAAATTAATCGCTCATTACGCGCAAAAAGATTTTCTACATCATTCACGGTCGTTTGATTCACCGAAAATAATTTCCCGGGAACAAAAATCATTTGCGAGAGTGTACCCGTGAGCGGCATATGCACCCGATGATAATCCATCGGGCCTAAATAAATCGTCGCATAATGCCCATTTGCAAACGTTTTCGCCAAACTTGCATCCCCACCCAATAAATTTTGTAGTGAAAAATGATGCCCTTTTGCTTGAATCAATTCTTCTTTATCCGCCACGCCAAATTGGGCAACCACCCCATCCGCAGGCGAAGCAATTCCCTTTGGATCGGCAACAATCGGCCTTGCCCCATCCTTTAACTTTCGAATAAAAAACGCATTAAAACTAGGGTAAGCTTCGAGCGATGGCTCCGCCACTTCGTTCATATTCACGTTAAAATGCTTGATAAATTTGCGGATCAGCCTATTTTTAAGCGTTTGGTGCTGCGAATTAAGCAGCAAGCCAAATAAGCGCGACGCCAGATGCTGAGGGATGCAATATTGGATAAATGTAGTTAACTTCATAGTTTTAATTGTAAAATGAATAATGGTAACATAACAAACCAAAAGGGAAAACAAATGACCACTAAAGACTGGAATTTAATCTGGGTAGACTTAGAAATGACAGGGTTAGACCCCGCACAAGAAGTGATCCTCGAAATTGCAACGTTAGTCACAGACCAAGAACTGAATATAATCGCGGAAGGGCCAAACCTAATTATCCATCAAAGCGATGAAATCCTAGCCAAAATGAATGAATGGAACACAAAGCAACATACCAAAACGGGATTAGTTGATGCCGTTAGAAAAAGTACCATTAGCGCGCAACAGGCCGAACAACAAACCCTAGAATTTCTAAAACAACACGTCAATTCCAAAAAATCTCCGATGTGCGGCAACACCATCTGCACCGACCGACAATTCTTAAAAAAATACATGCCAGAAGTAGAAGCCTATTTTCATTACCGCCACATCGATGTCAGCACATTAAAAGAATTGGCTAAACGCTGGACCAAAAATACGGCATTTGAAAAGAAAGACAGCATGCACCGCGCATTAGATGATATTAAAGAATCATTAGCCGAATTAAAACATTACCGTAGAGAATTATTCAAATGAAGCCATTAGCACATTTATTAAGCTTATTACCAGAGCGCGCGCAAAACGCGCATAAAGGCGATTTTGGAACCGTGTTGATTATTGGCGGACAACCCGGCATGGCCGGCGCACCGCTCATGGCTGCGCAAGCCGCACAACGCGTGGGCGCAGGCAAAGTGATTATTGCAACCGACTCAAGCCACGCAGGCACGCTCATTATTAATACGCCGAGTCTAATGGCTTATCCGATAAAAAACGCAAAAGCATTACAAGCCTTATTTAATATTGCAACCGCAGTCGTCATCGGTCCAGGCCTTGGCCAAACCGACTGGGCACATGAATTATTATCTGCAGTGTTACAACACCGCTTGCCGATGGTAGTCGATGCGGATGGATTAAATTTACTCGCGAAACAACCGATCACCCGCGAGCATTGGATTTTAACCCCGCATGAAGGTGAGGCCGCACGTTTATTAGATTGCACCGTTGCCGATATCAGCGCAGATCGCAGCGCCGCCGCAATCGCCTTACAGAAAAAATATGGTGGCATCATCGTCCTCAAAGGCGCACATACCCTAATTGCCTCGAAAAATAATGAACCCAACATGTGCCGCGCAGGTAATCCAGGTATGGCCACCGCTGGCATGGGAGATATTCTAAGTGGGGTCATTGCAGGGTTAATCGCGCAAGGACTGGCACTCGAGGATGCCGCACAACTCGGTGTCAGCCTTCACGCCCATGCGGGTGATTTAGCTGCAAGACAAGGCATGCGCGGCATGATCGCAACCGACTTGTTGCCTTTTATTCGTCAATTAGTCAATTCTTAGATCCCCCTTTGAAAAAGGGGGGCGGGGGGGATTTAAAGATCTTTGTGTATAAACAAACATCTCAAAA
>CAZPAA010000074.1:0-5212 GCA_964584425.1 uncultured Gammaproteobacteria bacterium
AAAGCATCAGGCGAGTCATTTGCATTATGATTTACGTTTAGAATTAAAAGGCACGTTAAAAAGTTGGGCCGTGCCCAAGGGTCCTTCTCGCGACCCTTCCGTTAAACGTTTAGCAGTAGAAGTTGAAGATCATCCCAAGGCCTATGCAAAATTTGAGGGTGTCATTCCAAAAGGACAATATGGCGCGGGGACCGTTAAAATATGGGATCATGGCACCTGGCAATGTGACGCAGGCCCATTAAAATCCTATCAAAATGGTAATATAACCTTTGAACTATTTGGAAAAAAATTAAAAGGCCGATGGAAATTGATTCGCATGAGAATAAAAGACACAAAAAAACCCCAATGGTTACTCATCAAAATAAAAGATAAATATGCCAGCAAAAAAAGTTAAACCACAACTTGCAACCTTGGCCCAAAAACCACCCAACACAGATGAATGGTTGCATGAAGTCAAATACGATGGTTATCGCATTATTGCACTAATTAAACACCACAAGGTTAAGCTCTTTACCCGCAATCAACATGATTGGACGGATAAATTGCCTTTGATCGCCAAAGCATTGAGTGTCTTACCAGATTGCATTGTGGATGGTGAAATCATTGCGCAAGCTAAGGGTATTTCGCATTTTGAATTGTTACAAAATGAAATCTCCGATCCCAAGTCTAAAAATATTTATTATAAAATTTTTGATATCTTAAAACACAAAGAGCAAGATGTAACCCAACTATCGTTAATTGAAAGAAAAAAACTATTAAAAACGCTATTTAAAAATCATAAAAATAAAATAGTTTCTCCAACAGATTATATTATTGGCAATGGCGAGCGCGTTTTCAAAAAAGCCTGTACACTCGGACTTGAAGGCATCGTCTCCAAACGCTTAGACAGTATTTATGAAGAACGGCGCACCCAAGCATGGATCAAATCAAAATGTGTGCATGAAGAAGAATTTGTGATTGCTGGTTTTACAAAGCCAAAGGGATCAAGAAAATATTTCGGCGCACTCATCTTAGGTTACTATAAAAACAAACAACTGATATATTGTGGCCATGTGGGCACAGGATTTAACCAAGATTTATTAGCATCACTGTATAGCAAAATGAAAAAATTAGCGCAGGATCAGTCACCATTAAAAAACATCCCCAGCACATTGAAAACAAAAAATATCACTTGGATAAAACCTAAACTGGTCGCGCAAATTAAATTTATCGAACAAACACGTCAAGGTTTGTTAAGAGCGCCATCGTTTTTAGGTCTTCGTTTAGATAAAGCCAGCTTCGAGGTGAACCAAGAAATGCCAATCAAGTTAACCCACGCACACACGGTCATCAAACCCACAAAAAATGTGACTAAAGAACAGATGGCAGATTATTACGCAAAGATCAGTTCATATATTTTGCCGCATTTAAAAGATCGGCCACTCTCCTTATTGCGCTGTCCAGCAAGTGGCGATCAATGTTTTTTTCAAAAAAATATCACTACCAAGGATTTAAGCAGCCTCGAAAAAATTATTGTTCAGGATAAATCCAAAAAAATACATTATGCCTGCGCAAATAAAAAAGCAGATTTATTACACCTTGCGCAAGCGGGTGTTTTAGAGTTCCATCCTTGGGGCAGTAAAAAAGATAAACTCGACAAACCCGATAGGGTAACATTTGATCTCGACCCAGGCGCCAATGTAACTTGGTCACAAATGATCAAAAGCGCTCTTTATGTCCGTGATGTACTCAAGGCTTTGGGTTTAAAGAGTTTTGTAAAAACCACTGGGGGAAAAGGATTGCATATTGTCGTGCCGATTATGCGAAAATATACCTGGCAAGACATCGCCTTGTTTACTAAAAATATCGCGATTCATATTGCGAAAGAAAATCCTGAATTATTTACCGCACATCCCGGTAAACATAAACGTGTCGGGAAAATTTTTGTAGATTATTTACGCAATACCAAAGGCGCAACTGCCGTCGCACCTTATTCATTAAGGGCACATAAAGACGCACCCGTTTCTACGCCGTTATCCTGGAGAGAATTAAAAACCATCAAATCCTCTGCGCAATTTAATTGCAAGAATATTTGGCAGCGTATCGCAAAACAAAAAAAAGATCCCTGGGCCGGATTTTTTCAATGCCGGCAACAGATCAAGCTTAAAATATTTGCTTAAAGCGTGTAAATGCGTGGATCTGTGCCCCCGGGTGGTTGTTGTATTTGGCGTTGCTGAAAGGCATCAAATTCTCGATATATCTCATCATCCACTTCACGGGTACAACATTTTTCCCAATAATCTACGCAAAATTTCTTTATAGACTCTGGGACACATTTCTTCGTCAAATAATATCCCGCGGGTATACTCACTTCAGCTATAAATGCAATTAAAGCAACATCACTGATTAAAGTGAGCGTACCCTCTTTGCTCTCTCCCCTATTCGCAGCTTCAGCGCGTGCAGCTACTCCGGTGATTAAGGTGGCAAATGTCAAGCAGCCATAGGCCCATTTATATTTTGGTAACAACATGAACTCCTTCAATGACAAAAAGAAATAATTATAATCTGAAATTAAAATAACTCAAAATGTTTTTTCTGTCGTCATTGCGAGGAGCAAAGCGACGAAGCAATCCAGGTTCAATGTATCCGTGATCTTAACCTGGATTGCTTCGCCTTTGGCTCGCAATGACGATGGTCAATGTTCATATTTCTTTACTTTTTTTTATCTTTGCTTTACCTTAACCCGCAGGAAATATTTTTATTAAGGATAAATGATGAAACACAACAAACTCTTTCTATATTCTTTAAGTTCTTTAGCGTTATTCGCAACACACAGCGCCACGGCTGAAGAATTAGTCACCGTGCCTACGCTTGAAGGTGGGATCACTGCCGCGATTACTGGATGGTATGCCGTTGCATCTGCTGATAATGAAGTTTATTCAACCGCTATCGTCGGCACACAGCCAACAAATTTCGAGGTGCATACAATAGATTCTGAATATGATTGGAGTATTGATGCAGCGCTTGGTTATATCTTTGCAGGGACCGCAAACGGCATTGAACTGTTATACCGCAATCTCGATAGCAGCGATGAAAGCTCCGCTGACATCCCAACGGATGCGGTTGCAACTGGCGAATTAAGTTATGAGCTCAATGCCGGTGATTTAATGATCAGCCAATTTATGGATGTGGGTGAACATGTGCAATTGCGCATCATGGGTGGTTTATCTTATGTAGAATTTGAGCAATCCATTCACACCACAGAAACTGAAAAACATATTAGTGCACACCAGAAAAGTGAGTTCATTGGTTGGGGCCCACGCGTTGGAATCGATGCACGTTATGACTTTGATGAAGCGCTAGAAGGTTTTAGCTTTGTCGGCGGTGCTTCTTTGGCTTATTATCTCGGTGAATTGGACTTAAATTTAAAAACCTTCACCAATGAAACGCTTTCTAATACAGCCAAAGAAACTCTAGATAATCATGGGATCCCCAACTTTAGAGCGAATCTAGGTTTGGATTACGTTTATTTTATTAATGCAGAAGAAGGTGACGCAGTAGGGCTCGAAGTCGGTTATCAAATCGATTATTACAATGATGTGGTCGGTTCTATTGATCTCAATAACGTTTTTGGGACAAACCCCTTCCCAACCTCCGTCATCAGCGATACATTCGCTGCCTCTTTCAGCGGTCCGTATGTAACACTTAAGGCCGTGTTTTAAAGAAACATTTTATTAAAGGGGTGATTCACGTTCAAACAAAATCACCCCTTGTGTTTCAATTTTCCCGCGCAAAATGTCATTTTGCAATGTTTCCACGCGAACAATATCCATTTTATATAAAAACGGTAACCCATCTAGTGCAACAAAAAGATCCGCAAATTGTTGTTCATTCATGGCAGGAGCATAAATAGCCAGGTCAATATCAGAATAATTCTTAAATGTTCCCGTTGCGCGTGATCCAAAAATAACCGCTGTTTTCACCAGAGGAAACTGTTGCAATGTGTGAATTATTTTTTCACAAATCCAATCATCTAAACCAAAGCGCATGATTATACTTTTAATGTCAAGAGGGTTTGGCCCAGCGCTTCAAATAAGCGTAAACCTTCTTCACATAAGAATCGATAAATAGTGATAGCCAAACTTTCATCATAAGTGCGACTGGTTAGATTCCGATAATAATGCAACTGATTCCAGTGACTATCTGTGATAAGACCCTGCTCAAAACTGGCGGCTAAAGTATCTTTTGGATTGCGCACATCAATATCTTTAGTTTCTAAATAAAGTTTTAGCGTTTTCCATGCTAACTCATAAGTAAACTCAAATCGTTGGATGGTTGCATCCCGGTTCATATCGGTTTCAGGTTGTTTTATGGCCTCACCCAATCTTTCAAGCGCTTTGAGATAATCCTGGCGACGCTCCAAAAATCGAGTGCGGTCCATCATATTTCCTTACCAATTCCCGACTTCAGCCTGCTCACCGCCTTCTTGACCCTGGGGTCCAAAGGAATAAATGTCAATCTCCCCATGAATGCCTGGATTTTTATATTGGTATTCATTATTCCATGGATCGGTAGGCAAACGATTCACATAACCGCCGCTTGCCCAATTATTTGGAACGGGAGGAATCGTAGGTTTTGTGACGAGTGCTTGTAAGCCTTGTTGCTCTGAAGGATATGTACCGTTATCGAGGCGATATAAATCTAATGCCGCTTCGATACGCGCGATATCTTGATGCGCTTTGACGATTTTAGCTTCTTCAGGACGGCTGACAATTCTTGGGACTACAATGGCCGCCAAAATACCTAAAATCATCACCACAACCATCACTTCGATTAAAGTAAAACCTTTTTGTTTGCTTCTTTGTAAATTCATGTGTTAACTCCCCACAACTTGTGTAACTTCAAAAATGGGTAATAAAATTGCGAGCACAATTAATAATACCACCACGCCCATAAATAAAATCATGAATGGCTCGAATATGGTTAAACTGCCTGATACTAACCTATCCACTTCACTGTCTTGAATATCTGCGCTGCGCAGCAACATGTTTTCTAATTGTCCAGTTGCTTCACCGCTTGCAATTAAATGTATACTCATCGCTGGCATAAATCCAGTTTGTTTTAAGGCTTTGTTTAAGCTCATGCCCTCGCGAACTTGGGTGATCACCTCCGCGAATGCATCACTCATGGGAATTAACGTCACCACACAGTTCGCCGCAGTTACGTCATCGAT
>CAZPAA010000074.1:5222-8591 GCA_964584425.1 uncultured Gammaproteobacteria bacterium
AAAAAATTATGGTTGCCGAATTAGAGCGAGTTATTCGAGACGCGCGATACGGGTCAAATCAGCGGTAAGCGTAATAATAATTCATGGACTTTGGTTCGAAAGGTATGGTTTTTCAGTGCACGAACAAATACAACCAAACCAATAAGAAGCGCCAATAACAAATACACGCCAAAATGTTGCAAAAAACCACTGGTTGCAATTAAGGCCCGGGTTAAAAATGGCAAAGCTTGGCCACTTTCTGTAAATACATCCACCACTTGGGGCACGACATATACCAATAAAATCACGACAAATAACAGAGAAACGATCAAAATAAATAAAGGATATAATAATGCGCTCCATAATTTTCGCATGGATTTTTCTTGGCTTTCTAGGTAGTCCGCCAAGCGCACTAACACTTCAGGTAAATGGCCAGACGCTTCTCCCGCGCCCACGGTTGCGCGATACAACTCAGAAAATATTTGTGGAAATTGTCCGAGGGCTTGCGCTAAACTCTGCCCTTCTAAAATGCCAGCGCGAATAGCACCCACAACTTTTTGTACTCTTGTATTGGTGGCTTGTTCTTCAATACTTTGTAAAGATTCCGCAACCGGTAAGCGCGCTGCAATTAACGTTGCCAGCTGGCGGGTAAATAAATTCAGCTCATCACTTTTCAAGCGATAACGTGGCGTGCGACTGAACAATTGGATTTTTTGTTTCTGTTCTATTTTTTCAACTGCTAGCGGCGATAAACCTTGGTCGCGTAATAAGCCGCGAATTTGTTTTGCGCTATCACCTTGCAACACGCCGCTTACGGTTTTGCCTTGCGCATTTAAGGCGGTGTATTCAAATGCTGCCATATTAATCCTCAGCGGTTGCGCGCATGACTTCTGCTAATGTCGTTTCTCCTGCGCGTACGCGACGTAAGCCATCTTGACGAATACTGGGCCAATGTTTGCGGACATAAGCCATTAACACGGCCTCACCTTGTTTTTCATGGATCATATTGCGAAGTGTATCATCGACTGGGATCACTTCATAAATACCACTACGACCTTTGTAACCGGAATGCTGACAAGCATTGCAGCCGAGTGGCTGATAAAGCATGATGGGTTCTTTGGCGGTGGGATCTAACATCGCGCGTTCCGCCTCGCTCGCTTCCACTTGGATTTTGCACTCTTCGCATAATAATCGCACTAAACGTTGTGCAATGAGTCCAATTAAACTGGATGCCAGCAAAAAGGGTGCAACGCCCATATCGATAAGACGCGCGGCTGCGCCAATCGCCGTATTGGTATGCAGCGTGGATAACACTAAATGTCCGGTTAAACTCGCTTGCACTGCAATTTCTGCCGTTTCAAGATCGCGAATTTCTCCGATCATCACAATATCCGGATCTTGACGCAAAATAGCGCGCAGTCCGCGTGCAAATGTCATTTCTACTTTTGGATTCACTTGCGTTTGTCCGATGCCGGGTAAATCATATTCAATGGGATCTTCCACGGTTAAAATATTGCGTGTGGCATCATTCAGATCAGCTAGCATCGCATATAAAGTCGTACTTTTACCGGCACCGGTGGGACCTGTGACTAAAATAATGCCGTAGGGTTTTTTCAATATTTCTTTAACCACTTTTTCACTATGAGGGGCCATGCCTAAGTGATGAACGTCTAAGCGTCCAGCCTGTTTATCGAGTAAGCGTAACACCACGCGCTCGCCGTGATTGGAGGGCATGGTTGAAACCCGCACATCCACCGCACGCGAACCTAATTGCAAAGCGATGCGTCCATCTTGCGGTAAACGTTTTTCTGCGATATCTAATTTCGCCATGACTTTTACCCGAGAAATCAGTAATGGCGTTAATGCCGGTGGCGGTTCTAAAACATTACGCAATACGCCATCGATACGAAATCGCACAATCAAGCGATTAGCGAAAGGTTCAATATGAATATCCGACGCATGCTCACGCACGGCTTCGCGCAATAACGCATTGATCAAACGAATAACCGGGGCATCGTTATCACTTTCTAAAATATCTTCGCTCACATTGATTGCCTCTGCCATATCCTGCAGATCCAATTCACCTAAATCTTCAAGCAATTGAGTGGAAGAAGAGCTCTCGCGGGTTTGATAAAGACTGTCTAGTAATTTTTCGAATTCTTCTGCGCTGACACATTGTAATTGCAGGGGACGCTCAGATAAGCGTTGTACTTCCAATAAACTTTCAGTGGGAGTTTGTTGTTGATAAACCAAAATATCTTGCGCCTCACCGGGTTGCGTGAGGATATGGAATTTTTTTGCAAAGCTTAATGGCAGTTTTAAGGTGTCTTCTGTCATAGCTTTGATCCATTATTGAACAGGAAAATCATCCACAGTAAGGACACGGTGTGGATCGGATACATCTTGACTCGGTTGAAATGGTAGCGGCAACTTGGCCTCGACATTTGCAAAAGGCGCCAAGCGACCATGGGATTCGGGTGTTTGACGTTCATAATCAATCGTATTATCTAGAATTTGTTGATTACGCATCCAATTATATTTGTTACCGGTCACTTGCAAACTTTCATGACGTTCACGCAAAATCGTTGGGCGCATGAAGATCATTAAATTGGTTTTTGTGCTCGTCGTATTTTGCGCGCGAAAGAAATTACCTACATAAGGTAGATCGCCAAAATAAGGCACTTTATAAGTATTGTCTTTTTCTTCCGTGCGGATCAAACCGCCTAGTACCAAAATATCTTTATTATTCACCAATACCGTTGTGGTAATATCCCGCGTGATCGTGGTGGGATCACCTTGCGCTGTATCTTGCCCTCTAGAATCCACATTTTGTTGGATCTGTAATACGATGGCATCCCCTTGGGTAATTTGTGGCTTAATGCGTAAGGTTAAGCCGACTTCACGGTATTCATTGGTAATAAACGGCGTCACCGTGTTGGAGCCATCGGTGGTTGCATATTGACCAACAGGGAATGGAATTTGCTCGCCCACAGTAATTTGTGCTTCAGCATTATCTAAAGCAACCAATGAAGGTGTTGATAAAATATTCGCATTGGTGCTGGAACTCAGCGCATTAATTAAAAAGCGAATGGAACCACCGGTAATAAAACCTACATCTAGACCGGTGCCTAGAACCGGTGTTTTGCCTTCATCGATTAGTGTTTGCAGCGTATCCAATGGTGAATGACCTGTTGAATCAGGGAAGCTGGTTCCCCCAATCACATCGCCACCCCCACGCCATTCAATACCGAGCTCCGCCAATTCGGTGTCATTGATTTCAACAATGATGGCTTCAACCATCACTTGCGCGCGACGCACATCAAGTTGTGTGACCACTCTTTTAAGATTACGCATCAGTGCAGGTGGGGCGGTGAGCACTAAAGCATTCAT
>CAZPAA010000075.1:0-8555 GCA_964584425.1 uncultured Gammaproteobacteria bacterium
CTTTTAGAAAGTGAAATCTTTGGCCATGAAAAAGGCGCTTTTACCGGCGCTATTACCGCGCGCCAAGGCCGGTTTGAACTTGCAAAAGGCGGTACCTTATTTTTGGATGAAATCGGCGATATGCCGCATGCGATGCAAGTTAAATTACTAAGAGTGTTGCAGCAACGCACTTTCGAGCGAGTAGGTGGTAACCGTACGATTGAAACTGACGTGCGGATCATCGCGGCCACCAATGCCAATTTGGAACAAAAAATCAAAAGCGGGAGTTTTCGGGAAGATTTGTATTACCGCTTAAATGTTTTCCCCATTGAGATGCCAACCCTACGTGACCGTCCTGGTGATATCCCAGAGATCATTTCGGACTTATTGGAGCGCCTTGATCATGAGGGGCATGGTCGGTTTGAATTTACCGCGGATGCAATTGTGGCCTTGACCCAATATCCATGGCCTGGGAATATCCGCGAACTGTCGAATTTAATCCAGCGTCTTGCGATTTTACATCCAAATTGTTGTGTAGGTGTCCAGGATTTACCACAAAAATTAATCCAGCCCCAGCATTCCCAGGCAAGCTTAGATCCGCGTCAAAGCCAATTGGCGATGAAGGGTGCGACCGATGATATCGTGTTACATCATGGGTTTAATTTGCGTAATCATATTACCCATATCGAGTTACGCTATATTCATAAAGCATTATATGAAAGTGGCGGTGTAGTCGCACATGCGGCACAAAAACTCGGAATGCGACGTACAACCCTAGTCGAGAAAATGCGTAAATACGGCATAGTCCGTGACGATGTATCGGCACAAGAACTTGAGACGACAAATAGTTGACCTATTACTTTAACTTACTGGCCCCGCCTCCCTGCCGCGGGGCTTAGGTTTTATTCTAAAAAAATATCTTTAATTTCCAAATCATTATCAATTATTCCTCTAGTACTTCCTTAAACACAGACCTACTTGGCACGCTCATTGCTTTGCTATGTCACATGAGCGAGTTAAAGGAACTTCTCGCATTTTAGTTTTGAGCACAATTAAAGGGATTCAATTGTCGCGCCTGTAGTTTAGGGTAAAAGATAATGAATTTCAGAACGTTAATCGCATCTCTTCAACACCGCTCAGAAGTGCAAGTGATCGCACTGGCGGGTAAAGGCGGTGTAGGTAAGTCAATTATTTCGACGAATCTTGCACTCGCATGCGCTGAACAAGGCGCAGAAGTATTGTTGTTTGATGCCAATTTAGGATTAGGTAATCTTGATCTATTAATGGGCTTGCATGTGCAACGTACCATTCAAGATGTATTGGCCGGACATTGTCAATTATCTGATGTGTTATTGGATGCGGGCCATGGTGTTAAAGTATTACCTGCAGCCATCGGTGATGAACATATTGCTTCATTATCACCGCTTGAACTTTCTGGTTTGATTCACGCATTTAGTAGTTTGCCAAAAGCACCCGATGTATTTGTAGTTGACACCCCATCTGGTATTGCAGAACAAAGCATACATTTTATGACCGCTGCGCAAAATATTTTATTGGTGGTGAATGATGAATTGCCTTCGCTTGTTGCCGCTCTGGCATTTATCAAAGTATTAAATAGTCATGGCGTACGCCACTTTCATGTTGTTGTCAATCAAGTTGCCACCATGGCAATGGGACAACAACTGTTTCAAAAATTAGTAGTAGACACTGAAGTTTTAGACGGTGTGAATTTAGATTTAGCTGCGATCATATTAAACGATCCTCGCGTGCATGAATCTGTCACCACCCAAACCCCATTAATGATGCTCTTCCCTCATAGCTATGCAGCAACAGGATTTCGTAGTCTTGCGCAAAGCATTTTTGGCTGGAAAAGACCCATGGTTGCCAATGGCACATCAGGGTATTTCGTTGAGCAATTAGCATAACAATAAGAGAGAAACCATGAGAAATAATCTAGCTGTCGCAAAAAAACAACGTGAAACTGCATTAGTGAATGAATACCATCCTTTGGTAAAACGGATTGCCTATCATGTTTCCAGCAAAATGCCTGGACATGTGCAAACCGACGACTTAATTCAGGCGGGCTTAATGGGTTTATTAGAAGCCGCTGAGCGTTTTAGTGAAGATAAAGGCGCAAGTTTTACCACTTATGCAGGAATTCGTATTAGAGGCGCAATGTTAGACGAAGTACGTCGTACCGATTGGGTACCACGGTCAGTTTATCGTGATAATCGCAAAGTCCATGAAGCAATGCGTAGAGTTGAGAGCGTGATGGGACGCGATGCCAAAGATACTGAAGTTGCAAAAGAATTAAAGATTGAAGTAGGGACGTATCATAAGATCCTGCAAAATACCCATAGTGCCACCGTATATAGTTTGGAAGAACTGGGATTGAGCGAAGATCGTTTAGAAGGAGAGTTCAACAGTGTTGTGCTTGAACCTTACAAAGTGTTGTACGAAGAAAAATTTCAACATTTTCTTTTTGAAAATATTGAATCCTTACCTGAAAAAGAACGTAAGGTCATTGAGCTGTATTATTTAGAAGAACAAAACCTGCGCGAAATTGGTCAAATGCTTGGCGTGACAGAGTCGCGTGTTTGCCAGATTCATGCGCAGGCGGTTGCAAGACTTCGTGGCAAGATGCAGGAGTGGTAGGCGGAAATCCCCTTTCTGAATTGGGGGTTGTTGCATAAATCGGGATCCTCTAGTAAGTCCCCCTTTGAAAAAGGGGGTGCCCCTTGGGCGGGGGATTTAAGATATTTGCGTTTATTCAAACATCTTTAAATCCCTCCTACCCCCTTTTCAAAGGGGGACTTACTAGCATGCTCAGATTTATGCAACAACCCTTTGAAAAAGGGGAGTTTACATGTAGTAAAGTAGTAGAGGTAAAAAGTGGTACAATTAGTTCATGATTTGGTTTTAGAAGAAGATATAAAAAATGGCATTGAGAAGTTTAAAAAGAAATATCAGACATATAAACAAAAACCCGGGGAATTACGATCTGCTTTAATCGGTCAACCATTAAATATATCTGATATTAATTCCGAACATTTTATTTTTCTTGCAACAGAATTCCCTGAAATTTTTCATTATATTAAGATCTCGGGTTCTACAATTCCTAAATTATCCCATCAAGAAATTGAGAATATATATAAAATTGCGATTCAAAAAGCAATATATCCTTTGTTTCTCATTCTATTGAAATATTGTATCGATTTTTCGCTAAAAATAGCGCAGCTCCCAAAAGTTAAAACACTACCCTGGTTTATTAATATGCTGCCAGCTGCAAGCTACATTAATACTGCAAAAAATAATCTTAAGGCAGGAGATTTAATTCTGGGGGTTAAATTAGAACACCGGGATTCAGTTGAGCGATTGCTTGGATTTAAAGATGCGTCATTATTAACTTGTAAGGATGAATCCAATAGAACCGCCTTGGAGATTGCCGCAGCTCAAGGTTATAAAGACGGTGTTGATTTAATTTCAAAAAGTAGTGTTTATCCTTCCCATCTGAAACAAGGTATTTTTCAGCGCGCGATACTCATTGCTTACCGAAAACAAGATTATGCTTTAGCTGCTTTAATCGCAAGAAATGCAGGCATGTTAAATGAGCCCATTGATGGAAATATGAGTCTTATCGATTGTTTGGCTAGAGATGGGAAACTACATCAATCCAGTATTAAATTATCCGAAATTGATGAAAATAATAAAGAAAGTGCCCTGCATCAAGCAGTGAGTTTTAGTAGAAATCCGGTTATCGAATTTTTATTAGGGCATACCAATGTGACGCGAAGGCCTTCGTTGCCAAGGCCAAGAAATGTGTCTTATTTGCGTGATAATTGTTTTGTGAATAATAAAAATTATCTTCCCTTGCACCAGGCTGTTTGCACTGGGAATGCCTATGAAATTAATATATTATGCAAAGTGGGGGCAGATGTTTTGTTGGGGGATTCGATGGGGCGCAGTGCGCTTGAAGTTGCACTCGACTTACAAAATCAATCAATATTTAACGTATTAATGAATCATGTTAAGAAAGACGGCGTGCCTGTGCGTTTGCATACCTACTGCACACCCTGTCCTGATAATTTATTAGATCTTATTTCAAATTACTTATTAGCCTATCCGCTAGAGAGAAATCTTGAAACGCTTGATTTCTTTTGGAATTATTTCGGCAATGCCTTTCATCATAATGCTAATGCAGATGATAAAATTAAAATAGCTTATTTTTTTAAAGGGTTGTATTTTGGTTTAGGCGAGCCCTCAAAAAATGATAAAGATGCAGATGGAATCCCTCTAGACAGCACAGCTTTGTTAATTAAAAAAATCGTTCAGATGTCTAAGCTGTATCAGCAAAAAACCAAGTTGACAATGAATACGGTTAAACATGGATTTTTTATTGGTCGCTCAACAATGCATGTCAAACTTGAAAAATTAATGATTGCCACGGCAAGAATTGTAGGATGTAAAGTAGAAGAAATACATCAAAAACAATCCGCATTAAGTTATGCATTAAAAAACAACTACGAGGGTGTTAAAAAATTAAAAGCCCTCGCGGATGATCTGAATGCATTAGTCAAAGAGCGTGGCGAGGAATACCATGTCAACGATTATTTACAGCGAATCTTCAAAAACGGTTCGTTAAAGAGAACTGTGTCAAAGCCGCTTTTGTCTGTTGATAACAACTAAATAGTGAGCTGGATATTTTCTCAACCAAAGATTTTTTCATGGTATAACTGATCTCATAGATGTCAGCATCTTGCGTACTACCTAGCAAATAATCATCGCTGGTGCTGATCACATCAACAAGTTTTAAATCGAGCGCTTGTGTGCCGTACCAATGTTCGCCCGTAGCCACTTGTTCAATATTAACTTGCGAACGATTGTTAGAAACAAAGTCCTTAAACAAAGTATGCGTCTCTTCTAGTTCTTGTTGAAATTTATGCCGTGCGGCCGGAGTGTTTTTTCCAAATACCGTCAAGGTACGTTTGTATGCACCCGCAGTATGTTGCTCAAAATCGATATTATTTTTTTCTAATAAACGATGGAAATTGGGCAGCTGGCCGACGACGCCGATAGAACCAATAATCGCAAAGGGTGCCGCAATAATTTTACTTGCAACGCAAGCCATTAAGTAGCCACCGCTCGCGGCGACTTTATCAATCGCAACGGTTAAAGGAATTTCTTTACGCTTTAAGCGTTCCAGTTGTGAAGCTGCAAGTCCGTAGGTGTGGACCATGCCGCCACCGCTGTCAATTTTAACCAATACTTCGTCATTGCGTGTGGCGCTGGTCAGGATGGCGCTGACCATTTCACGTAATTCATCCACTGCGCTTGCGCGAATATCTCCGTCAAAGTCGATCACATAAATGCGTTTTCTGGGGGCTTGCTTTTCTTTGGTTTTATCAGCTTTTTTCTTTTCTTTAAGCCATTTTTTGAATTCATCTTTGGATAATACACTTTCTTGCAGGGCTTCATGCATATTGTCAAATTTATCGTTTAAGCAATTGATTTCGAGTTCTTCTTCATCTTGGGTGCGACGTTGTTTGGCAATCAGGGCAAAGAGGGTGATAAGGACTAATAATATCCCGGCGACTAGGGTAATGGTTTTTAAAAAGAATAAAAAATATTGGCTGAAAAATTCTAACATATTAGGTCCCTCTAATGCGTGTAAACGAGTTGGTTAACTTCATTCTTTTATGGCAGAATAGCACTTTTGGCACTTTAGCAGAAACCCTATGCCCATACAACCATTAACCTTAACCGCTAGCCATTTAGGCTGTAGCCGAGATGAACGTTTATTGTTTAAGCCTATCCATTTTACCTTGGAATCAGGCATGGGTTTAATGGTCGAAGGGCCCAATGGCATTGGGAAAACGACTTTGCTCCGGGTGTTGGCCACATTATTACCCCCTTTATGCGGGGAAATTAAGTGTAATATTCCAATGCGTGAAAATATTGCATATTTAGGCCCGCATAACGGGGTTAAGGCTTTATTGACGCCTTTAGAATACTTAAAATATTTTGCGGTCTCTTTCGCCCGTCATTGCGAGGGGAGCTTGACTCGCAATGATAAGGTGCTTGAACAGCTACAGCTGGCGCAATTAAAACATAAACCTTGTGCGCAATTATCATCTGGACAAAAACAACGTGTGGCCTTGGCAAGGATTGTATTGTCGAATGCACTCATTTGGATTTTAGATGAGCCTATGACAGCGCTCGATCAAGCGGGCGAGGGGATATTTGCGCAATTACTTAAAACGCATTTAGATGCGGGTAAAATCGCAATTATTGCATCACATCAGGCCCTTACAGAAGATCGTTTGCAAAAAATAAGATTGGAGCCATAAATGGCATTAAAAATTTTCAAATGTGAAATGTTATTATTGTTGCGTAATCCGCAATCTTGGTTGCAAGGTTTAATATTTTTCACCTTGGTTATTTTTATTTTAAGTTTTGTGCTCTTCGTAAAGCAATCTGAATATCAATTATTGATACCTTTATATATATGGCTGGCAGCGCTGCTCGCGCAGCTATTAGCGATGGATGCTTTATTCAAGCAAGATCATCTCGATGGGAGTTTAGATTTATTGCTACTTCGCGAAGTCTTGCCATTTTTAATTTTTGGTAGATTATTTCCGCACTTATTTTGTAATTTTGTGCCTCTATTATTCTAAACATTTTTTTGACTGTATATCTGGGAATTTAATTTTCGTTTAACTGCGGTGTTATTGGGTTCATTAAGCTTAGGGTTGCCGATATTATTTTTACTGGGAAGCCTAGGTGCTGCTTTAACCGTGTCGGTGCGGGGCAGCAGCATTTTAACCGGAATTATTTTATTACCGTTTTATGTGCCCGCATTATTATTTGCAATATCTGCGGTGCAAAATAGCGTGCTGGGTTTGCCTTGGCAGGGGTCTATGGCATTACTGGGTGCTAACTTTATTATTATGTTGATACTCTGCCCATTTGCGAGCGCAGGGATTTTAAAAGTAACGGCAGGGTAATGATGCTTAATAAACAGTTCTTTGCAAAGTTAATTTCATCGCAATACGTTTTTGATTTTACGCGATTGGTTTTTCCGTATGTTTTTTCGCTTATGTTAGTTTGTTTGTGTGTCGGTTTAGTCTGGGGATTATTTTATGCGCCCAGTGATTATCAACAGGGCGATGCATTTAGAATTATTTATGTGCATGTACCGAGTGCATTTTTATCTCTGATGGTTTATTCAAGCATGGGGCTTGCAGCAGGAATATTTTTAATCTGGCGAATTAAAATTTTCGATATGGTAGCAAAAGCGAGTGCGCCTGTGGGCGCATTATTTACTTTCCTGGCGCTGATTACGGGCAGTATTTGGGGAAAACCCATGTGGGGAACCTGGTGGATCTGGGATGCCCGCTTAACCTCAGAGTTAATTTTATTATTTTTATTTTTTGGTTATATCGCACTGCGCGATGCACTTCCTGCTAAAGTGGGCGCATTAGCCAGCAGCTATTTAGCAATCATTGGTTTGATTAATATTCCCATTATTCATTTTTCGGTTTCTTGGTGGAGCACTTTACATCAAGGTCCAACCTTGAGTCGTTTTGCAAAACCTGCGATGGATAGCAGCATGCTTTATCCCTTATTACTGATGATCTTAGGTTTTGTTTTATATTATGCGGTGATTTTATGTTTGCAATTACAACGACAAATTGTTGAAAGTAGGAGAGTGTGAGATGGGCGGCTATGGCGTGTATATCTGGAGTTCGGTGGGGATCACTGTAGGAAGTTTAGGCCTCTATTTGATCTATATTTTTTACAAAACCAAGCGGGCGAAAGTATGATCCGTTTTTCTAAATCACATCAAAAGCGTACGATGTTGATCATTGCTCTGATTCTGGGCATTGCAACAGCAGTGGGGTTAACATTGTTTGCTTTGAATCAAAACATCAATTTATTTTTTACGCCAAGTGATGTGGTGCAAAATCAAGTGCCTGTAGGGCAGTCGATTAGGATGGGTGGCTTGGTGGTTCCAGGTAGTGTGATTCGCAGTAATGAGGATTTATCTGTTGAGTTTGCGTTAACGGATACAAAAAATAAAGTTATGGTTTATTATACCGGAATATTGCCCGATCTTTTTCGCGAAGATCAAGGTATCGTGGTACTCGGCCGCGTTCAAGTCGATAATACATTTATAGCGGATGAAGTGCTCGCCAAACACGATGAAAATTATATGCCAGCTGAAGCCATGGAAGCGATCAAACGCGCGAATCGGGTGTCGCAATGATCCCAGAATTAGGTCATTTTGCATTGATATTGGGATTGTGCTTTGCATTGTTGCAAGTTATTGTTGGGATCTTGCCGTTATTTCCCCTCATCCGCCCTAAAGGGCACCTTCTCCCTGGGGGAGAAGGATCTCTCTCGTTATTTCCTGGGGTTAACTATAGAGATCCTTCTCCTCCCGGGAGAAGGTGCCCTTTAGGGCGGATGAGGGAGTATGATTTTGACCGGAGATTTACAATATTCAGCCGCAGTTTTTGCATTGCGCAATTTGTATTTATTTTCATCAGTTTTTTAATTTTAGAATACGCTTTTGT
>CAZPAA010000076.1:0-8446 GCA_964584425.1 uncultured Gammaproteobacteria bacterium
AATAATGTAATAAATTTTTCGCATCCCCAATCATCGGATTACTGCTGCCAGCAAAACTTAAAATCGCAGCCATGGTGGCTTTAAAGTTAAGCGAAGCTAGACCATTACTTTCAACCATAAAAGAAATCCGCCAAGGAATTCTAGCGGCGACTACACGATTAAATAAATAGGTAAACGATTTAACTTCTTTTGGAAATAATTCAATAAAAAGTGGCGCGTAAATGGTATCGCCAATTTGGCAAATCCGTAAATTCAAATTTTCGCCATCGCGTGGCAAAATTTGTGAAGACAGTGACGGCCACATCACTTCAGAAATATCGCGTTTATGTAATTTCAATTCACGAATGGGGATCCTATCGCCCGGTAAATAAGGGCTCCATTGGTTGTCGGTAAAATCTTGGTCTACAGTAAAGCGTGCTTCACGGATGACGGTATGCGCATCGAGTAATTTGATGGCCAGGCCCAGGGTTTCAAATTCATTTAAGGTTGCGCGTACAAAAGATTCATGTACTTCGCGCAGCTCGGGTGTAGTTGCAATCACGCTTTGCGCATAACGCATAGGTGGAATTTTATATTTTTTAATCAAATCATATTTTCGCGCGGTCGCGGCTTTTTGCTGCTGGCTCGACATGCTGGTAGGGAAAGTCCACAGCACAATAAAAGTTTTTTCTTGCGCGCAATAACGGCTTAAGGTTTGTAAGCGCTCATTAAACAAATCATCCAGATCAAGTTGTAATCTTGCGGCAGTTGCCGCTGCGGGCGCCAACACTTCTTTAATTTGCTTATCAACATTCTCATTATCATACGCAAACATGATTTGCGCGCCATGGCCTGGTCTTGACATGGTCGCTTGTAGAGCATGGGCAACACCGGTATGCAAGCGCTCAAATTCTTCGGCGCCAACTAAAAACTGTGCGCCATCAATTGCAATAACAGAGAGTAAAGATCCATCGCGCGCAACCAACGTATGAACATTATCCACCGCTTCTAGATCGCAATAGGATCCAGCGGTTTGTCTTAAAGAATTAGTCATCCATTCTAGGAATGAATCGACGGATTCCAATAGGGGTTCAAAAAAATTGGGCATTAAAAATCATCCATGCTGAGATCATTGGCTTCTAGTTTCGGTAAAATAATGGTTGACCAGTGTGCAACCTGCCCGGTGAAATGCTGCTGATTAGGCAATAAGCGCAACGGCTGCATGACTTTTTTGTGCATTTCACCACTAATTCCATGTGTATCTAGCAAAGATTGCCCAAATAAATCGGATATGCTGGCATCTTTGCCAAAAATTTCATCGACAGGCACCACCAACTGGCGCAAATTCCGGTATAACGATTTAGCGGTTTCCACATACTGCGTTTTAGAAGCGATTAAACAAAATAACACCCGCGTAAATCGCATGAGTTCACCTTGGGTCATTTGCGGAAAAAATATAACCCGATTTTCCCGACCCATGACACCCAGAAAATTACATTCTATACACAACGCGCAACAAGTCGCCAAATTAGATAAATCATTGGCACGATAATTACCATTAAGATTGGCAATTTCTTGATGCGATAGATCTCGAAACCCACAAAACTGACAGATGTATTTATCACGGACAAAAACTTTTTGCGCAATCTTTTGGAATTCGCTTTGCTTGCGCCTGACGTTAAATACACGCCATCCATCTAGATTCGCTGTTAATGTCAGTGGATACATCTAGCCACCAGAACCAGATTCAAAAATATCGCCACCGGTGGATGACCCCGTTTGTGCGCCTGTGCCGAAAATGGTCGCACCGGTTGATTTAATCAAGGTCGGTAACCAAACCAAGCTAATACCGATGAATAGCAGCATAAAACAAGTTCCAAGCGGTACTTGAGCAGGGTTTTCTTTATGTTGCTTAAATTTTAAAATCCCAGCGCCGGCAAAGCCAATCCCTGCAACGTAACAGATGGCGACGATTAAATCGACGATAGGCGCAATGGAAGTCACCGCCGTTTCTGCGATTTGGCCTAAGGTTTGTTCCCCACCGCCTGCGTAAGCAAACGATATGAGCCCTCCCGTCATAAACATTACCGCGCTTGATAAAAAGAATTTCAATTTCATTACTCACCTCACATTAAAATTAAAGCCCGAAGGTATTCATTAATACCCTAACGGTCGCGCCCATATGATAAGCGAATATGCCGCCTATGATATGAGTAAACCCTTTTCCCATCATTCCCTGCCCGCCCTGTTCACCTGATTTGACGATATAATACCATCCCCTCACAAAAGCAATAATCCCAACCAGACGTAACACCTGAAAAGCAACTTCAATCACCGTATCAATTTCATAACCAAAATTCGGTTGATAGGATAATGGACTCGTTGTCCCCCAAAAAGTATAGGTGGTCACATCAATTAAAGTAGGCCACCAAATCAGCCCAGCCCCTATCATCATTTTAACAATTGGACCACCAATATCCATTTGCTGGCTCATCATGGTCCGCGCATCACCTAATGCTTTTAATTTATACAAAGCACTGGCCACTAAAAATACGCCTAACAAATAGGTGGTCGCTGTTACCAGTCTGCTTAATCCTGATAAGGATTCAGCAAACGTTAAAATCATCGTTAAAATATCGGTTTCCATTTTTCGCTACTCTTTTTCGCGAAACACTGTCTCCGAACTCATGGTTACGGTTCCTGCAACAGGATCAATGTTAAGCACTCTTCCATACCCTGGCACATCATCCCCACGTGCAACTGAAATTAACTCTCCAGCATCACTCAATAACCAAGCACGCCCAGGAATAGCAGCTTGGACAACCATTGGGATTGGCATCATCGATTTGGCCTGCATCGCTTGCCGACTTAAATTAGCGGCGCGTTGGGTTTGTTCTGCCACAGTGATGTGTAATTCTACTTCACTCGCAATAACGCCCACTTGTGCTTCCAGCGATTTCAAGCGTTGATCAATATTGGTTAATGCCGTCACTTGTTTATCCAATGCATCCAAACGCAGTAACGTTGCGGACAAGCCTTTTTCTTCTTCAGCAATTTTGGAAACCATTTGCTCCATTTGGGTTAAACGATTCCCTGCACCTTCTAATTGTGACAGTTGATTATTGAGTGCATTCATGCCTTGCTCTATGGTATCTAAACGTTCGTCAATTTGTCTAATTTCTGTGGTGCCAGTTGCATTTTGAATCACAGGTTGTGCGGGTTTTTGGGTTGTTTTTACCGGCGCTGGGATTATTTCAGTGCTCCCCAAGCTTTGCCAGAATTTATAGCCACCAAAAACAATGACGAGAACAGCAAACAAGGTGATCCAAGGATGACGTTGTAAAATATTTCCTCTTTTTTCTTGCGGTGGAGGCGCTATTTCTTCATTTTCAAAAGTGGGTTGTTCTTCCGGATTAAATGAATCTTTGGGTAAAAATTCTTCATCAAAATCGGGATCATGGTCAAATATGTTTTCACCCGCCTCCGGTGTCTCTTCAGGCTGTTTCTTCATAAAATCTTCAGAGAATTCATCAGGAAAATCATCTGTGAAATTAAATTCCTCAAATTCATCTAAGCGATTATTATTTTCATTTTCATTTGTATATTTTTTGTCGTCCATTTCCTTACCTCACCTGTGCTGAAGAATTTGCCATCCCAGTCGTCGTCGTTGGCTCAAGTGGTGCCGCCTGGGCTTGATTGCCGACCGGGGTTGTTGCATTCGTTGGTTCTTCGGGTGAACCTTCATTGATGATGAAATCTTTCATAAAGAGCACGCCTATGCCTGTGCCGCTGTCCACCGTTACGGTAGGCGGCTTGTCAAAGACATCACCTAAATTCTCACCCCATGCTTGACCCACGGTACCTAAACCGACTGCTACTGCATCTTGTGTGGTCACATCAGCGGATTGCACCACCACGAGTCCTGTACTGCTTTGGGCGACAGGCTGCGTGATCCCCGCCAAAAACGCTTCACCAATACCTTCTAGGAAGGCAGATGCAAACAAGCTGCCATAGCGTAGAAAATAATGATTATCTACGCCCGTCGCTAATGCTGTGCGCGCAGTTGCGGCATCTACTGCAACTGCATTCAATGGTAAACTCGTGGGCTGATCAGGTGCGCTTAATAAATTAAACCGCAGCATGACTTTATCTTCTTGTCTGCGCAAATCACCTAGCACCTTCGAACCGGCCAGCGGTCCTTGCACTATCGTGGCCAATACAGGGCCAGGGTTATCACTGTTCACTTCTGTATCTAATGTAGCAAATACAATGGAGCCGGCTTTATACAATACATTGCCTTCCGTAGTAGAACCCGCCGCTGCTCCTGCAATTTCCCCTTGCGTGCCAAAACCGACTTGCGTCAATTCTACACCTTTTACGTACATTTGTTTTTCAGGTTTCCAGTTGGCAACTGCTGACATGGATTGCGAACGTAATAATGCTTCAAACGCTTGTTGCATAGCTTGTTGCTCAGCCAAATTTCGCTGTTCTTCTTCTGCTGTTTTTTGTGCTGCTAATTGTGCATCACGTGCTTTTTGTTGCTCATCTAGCAGACGACGATAAGCTTCCTCAGGATTTTGTGCATTTGCAGGCGTGGGCAAAGTGATACCATTACAAGGTTGGCCATTGCGATCTACACCTTGGCGATTACAACCGTCTTTATTAAATCCATCCTTGTCGTAGCCATCTTTATCAAAACCATTTTTATCATAACCCAAGACATTATAACCGTCTTTGCCATAACAAGGTTTACCTTGTCTATCTAGGCCTTCGCGATTACAACCATCTTTATTAAAACCATCTTTGTCGTAACCATCTTTATCAAAACCATTTTTGTCGAAGCCATTTTTATCATACCCAAAACGATCATAACCATCGGCGTTATACCCTTG
Organism: uncultured Gammaproteobacteria bacterium; assembly: GCA_964584425.1. Lineage (GTDB taxonomy): Bacteria > Pseudomonadota > Gammaproteobacteria > JABCZS01 > JABCZS01 > JABCZS01. The sequence continues at coordinate 4,872 of CAZPAA010000076.1, forward strand.
CGCATCGTAACAAGATTTACCTTCTCTATCTAAACCTTGGCGATTGCAGCCATTTCTATCGAAGCCATCTTTGTCGTATCCATCTTTGTCATAACCGTCCCTGTCAAAACCGTCTTTGTCGTAACCATCGGCATTATAACCATCAGCGTCAAAACCATCTTTATCATAACCTTTTGCATCATAACCATACTGATCATAACCTTGCGGATCATAGACGCATTCAGCACAAGCCTCTTGACCAAAGCTTAAATTTGCTTGATTTTCATCTTTGGGATTAATCAATCTAGGAATAGCGGCTTGACCCGACTTTTGTGCTTCTTGTGCAAGACGTTCATTTTCAGCCAGTTGCAATTTTGCATATTCTTCGTTGTATTCACCCGTGCCTGCCAATGATGCAATCTCTCCGATATGTGCTGTTTTTACTTCTGCCGCAACTTCTGGTGGTTTTGATTCACGCGTTGAAGTGAGCACCAAACCGACGATCACCAAAATGACTAAGCCCACCACAATCAATAACGTGCGGGTTTTAATATCGCTAAGACGAGAAAATATGTGGCGTATTCCTTTCATTTTATAACCCTTCTACTTTTAGCGTCACAGGTTCACCGCGATGGGATGCCAAAATCATCGGTGTTACAGGTAATTGATAAACATGGGTACCGTCTGCGCTAGACATGGTTGCCACCCAACCGGGGGAAAGTAGGGTCAAAGATGTGCGCACATAAAGCTGATTATTCCATAACCAAGCTTGTGCATGGCCACCACTCACTTTCAATAATTCGCTATCATCTGGAGGAATACCTTCCAGTAGATTGGTTAAAGTCATATTCGCATTTTGTGGAATTGCACTTGCAATCATTGCGCCGCGCGCATTGGGTCCGCGACCTTGTACGCGATAATCAATCCGATAATCCACAACGCCTTGATCGGTGACGATGGTTAACATCACTGGGGTTGGCATGCCGTGCAAAGTGACCGCCATATTTCCGGTGGCATAGGGTTTCATTCCTTGGATTAATAATAAATTACTGGTTTGGTCCCATTGAATATTAAAACTGGTCGGATCGCCAATGCTATATGCACTCACCGGCCAAGGTGCGCCGGTTTCATCTAAAAATACCACGGAAGAAACATAGCCCGTTGATAATCGCAACACCGGTGGCGTAGCACCTGGCGTTAAATTGACACTTTGTGAGGTGATTGTCGGTTTAGGCACGGGTTGCGCGGGAGCCTCCATTGCGCGCTGGGCGGTTTCATGCGCTTCGCGTAATGCGGCGATTTGCTCGGGAGACATGGGATACATTTTCTTTAGCATATTCTCGAAGGCTGGATCCTTTGCGGTACCATAGGTCGATTCAGTGAAATATTCGGCTTCTGTATTTGGATCTCTGAAGGCTTGTTGTGGATTCACGGGCTGCTGTTGTGGGTGCACAACTTGATTCCCAATGTTTTGTGCATTTGCCGGTATTAAGTTTTCTATCGATTTTGTGGTAGTGGTTGTAGTTGTGGTTTGAGTTTCACCAGGCAAGGGCGGTAATAATACTTGTGAGGGTGCGGCTGTCGCATTGGCAGGTGTTTGCGCGTTAACTGTAGGATTAGCCTGCATATTAGGTTGCCCCTGCATGGGCACTTGTGTTTGTGCATAGGCAACTGTCACCAACAAGGTTAGTGAGAGTATGCAACTCGTCCATTGTTTTATCATCCCTTTCTATCCTCAACCACAAATTGAGCAATCGCAATTCCTTGTGGTTTATCCTGTGTTGATACACGAGAAACCAACATCGTCACTAATATGGGTTGCTCTAATGTTTCATTCGCGCTCACATAACTAATTAACATCGGTATTTCAATTTTCCAGGCATAACGTCCTTTAATTAAACCATGTTGTACGATAACCGGCACTTCTGTCACTACGCCTTTTACCACCAAGCGCTTGCTTAATACGGTCTCAAGGTTACCGGATTGTTGCAAAGCCTGCAGATAATTATCAAACCCAGCTGGGGTGAAATATTGCCGTACTTGCTGCAAATCATCTTGGTAATCTAAGAAATTATAGGAGAAGGCTGCGATGGCCGCACGTGAGGACCACATCAGTAGCATTTCTTCATCGACCAAAGGTTCGTATAAAGGTTGAATCTCAATTAATGTGCCGTCGGTTTGCGTGGCAAAATAAACTGGCGCAGGTTTTGTATAATACTGATAGGCCACCATCCCGATTAATAATATATTCACGAGTACCGACCCTAAAAGCGCTAGCATCGTATTGCGATAGCCATCACGGTAAAAGTGATTACGTAAACGTACGAGTTCTAGTCCCCTGACGGTATCAAAGCCATCAGTGTACTGTGGTTTACTTGCTGTCTGTTCTTTGGGATCGCTCGCCATAATGCCTCATAACCCTGCAAAAAATATTCCAAGGAAGGGATTTAGGGGCTGTTTACATTTCGCTATGCTGGCCGTACAGCTTTGATTTTTGAGGACCGCAGCGCAGCATACGTGTGAGTATGTGAGCAGCGGACCGCAGAAAATCAAAGCTGTACGGCCAGCATAGTAGAAATGTAAACAGGCCCTAGCGTTTTGCTCTGGTTAACCACCAGGGTTTTGCTACCTTCCTTGGTCCTGAAAACACACCGCGTAAAAAGCGTAAGAACACTTTCACGGTAAATCCATAATGCTCTAATAATGCAAAAAAAATAATTGTGATGAGCGCCAGGCCTATTGTCCAAAGGCGTGGAATAAATAAGCATAGCAACAAAGGGAACATTGCGCGATAATCGACGATAAAAAATCGTACGGAACGTGCGCTGTCTCGCCAGTGAGCTGTGGGAGGGATGGCTCTCATATATACCCTTGTTTGTTTAATTTTGCTAATTATAGATGAATTAAGTATGACCTATGATAAATCAAATCTTAATCTTGATGAGTGCCAATGAGGTATGAGTCCGTTCCGTCATTGCGAGGAGCGAAGCGACGCGGCAATCCAGGCAAAATCCATATTATAGAAGCAAAACTCTTTCGAGCTCCCGTCCAAACGGGCTCCCGTCCTGCGGGGACACTCCCCGTGCTCGCAGGCTCCGCGCGGAGAGTGCCCCTCCGGCCACCCGTTTGGAACATTTATCGAGGGGAGTTTTGCACTTTAATTAAGAGATGAGAAAAGGCCTCGTCATTGCGAGCGCAGCGCGGCAATCCAGGTAAGATCTTTAATACAATACCTTTGTTTATATTTAAACAATTTGCCTGGATTGCCGCGCTGCGCTCGCAATGACGAAAGACAGGGTTTAAGGATTAGCGTAATTGTGGTGTATTTGTATTTGCGGGTGCGGCTGAATCATTACCTGTTTTAGATTTTTCACCGCCATTACCGCTAAATTTAACCACGCCCTCTTGGATTGCAGTTGTTTTCTCGGTAATAGCACTGGTTTGAACTACTGAAATGACGTCTTTGACAAATGCAGCAGCGGCTTGTCTTTCTTCAGGTGATTTGTTGTGAACTTTAAACCAATTTAATAATTCTTTTTGCAAAGTTTGTACATTTTTAAAATGTTCGGTTGATGTAAACACCACCTCTTTATTTA
>CAZPAA010000077.1:0-8420 GCA_964584425.1 uncultured Gammaproteobacteria bacterium
AAGGATTTATTAAACATTTACCGCTTGGCGTTTTAATCGGGGTTTTATTTGTTGGACAAGTCATTTGGTTATTAGTGCATGATAAAGCCATCATACCCGAATTTGCCGCATTGCAAAGACAAGGTCTTGATTACAACAACACGCATGAATTAGGCATGGCGTTATATACAGATTATTTATACCCATTTGAAATCGCCGGCGTATTATTGTTAGTCGCAATCGTCGCAGCGATTGCCTTGACTTACCGCGGAGTTAAAAATTCCCGCAAACAAAATGTAGGCGAACAAGTTAAGGTAACCAAAGCAGATAGATTGAAAATAGTGAAGGATGCATAATCCCTTTCTTCGTAGGGACGCAACATGTTGCGTCCAGATACTGGTTCAACAGAATGATCTGTATGTTCCACATTAATAGAAGAAGGGAGATCTTAAGAAATGCAAACATTGCTTCACAAGCAACATCTGGACGCAACATGGTGCGTCCCTACGAAGAGGTGTTCATTATGCAGGGGAATTTAGGATTTTGAATAGGAACAAAACAACATGCTAACCGCCATAGATTTTTTAATAGTCAGCGCCTTACTCTTCGGCTTAGGCGTGCTTGGCATTATCATCAACCGTAAAAACGTGATTGTATTACTGATGTCGATCGAGCTGATTTTATTGGCCGTCAACACCAATCTCATCACATTCTCACGGTTTTCTAACGATATTGCTGGCGAAATCTTCGTATTTTTTATTTTAACCGTAGCTGCCGCTGAAGCAGCGATTGGACTCGCGATTTTAGTCGTACTCTACCGAAATCGCGGTACCATCAATGTGCAAGATTTAAACTTATTACAAGGATGATCCTGTGAGTGATGTTCTGTATTATTTTTGTTTAACTGCCGCATTTGCGCCATTATTGGCTTCAATCATAACCGGCCTTTGTGGCAAACGCCTCGGCATGACGCTATCTCATCGCATCGCGGTGAGCGGTGTTGCGATCTCCTTTATCTGCGCAGTCGTTATTTTAAAAATTATTGTCGAACAAAACATCAGCATGCAAGAAATGCCTTTATATACTTGGGCGCTGAGCTCTAGTTTAACTTTTCAAGTTGGGTTTTTATTAGATCCATTAACCGCACTCATGATGATTGTGGTGACATTTGTTTCACTGATGGTACATATTTACACCATTGGTTATATGCATGATGATCCAGGATACGCGCGCTTTTTCAGTTATATTTCCCTGTTTACTTTTTCTATGTTAATGCTGGTGATGGCGAATAATTTCTTGCAATTATTTTTTGGCTGGGAAGCGGTAGGTGTGGTCTCTTATTTACTGATCGGTTTTTGGTTTAAGCGCGATACTGCAATTTTTGCAAATCTTAAAGCATTTTTAGTCAATCGTGTCGGTGATTTAGGCTTTTTATTAGGCATCGGCGCAATTTTTATGCTGTTTGGCAGTCTCAACTATCTAGAAGTCTTTTCCAAACTCCCCACGTTTAATATTGAGCAAACATTAACCATCTGGGGTGGTTTTGAAGTGAGCGCTATTACGCTCGCCTGTATTTTATTATTTATCGGCGCCATGGGTAAATCTGCACAAGTGCCGCTACACGTCTGGTTGCCTGATTCCATGGAAGGTCCAACACCTATCTCTGCATTGATCCACGCCGCCACCATGGTAACCGCTGGTGTATTTATGGTTGCGCGTTTATCACCCTTATTTGAATTAAGCGAAGTTGCTCGCAGTTTCATCGTTATCATTGGTGCAACCACCGCATTATTTATGGGACTCGTTGGCATTGTACAAAATGATATTAAACGCGTGATTGCTTATTCCACCTTGTCACAATTAGGTTACATGATTGTTGCAGTCGGTGTATCTGCTTACGCGGTGGGCATATTTCACTTAATGACGCATGCTTTCTTCAAAGCATTATTATTCTTAGCCGCAGGCAGTGTGATCATTGCCCTGCATCACCAACAAGATTTACGTCATATGGGCGGATTAAGACGCTATATGCCGATCACCTTTATCACAGCACTCATTGGCGCGCTCGCGTTATGCGGCATTCCACCGTTTGCCGGATTTTATTCCAAAGATATTTTAATTGAAGCAGTACATTTTGCAGCGCTACCCGGCGCAGGTGTTGCATATTATGCGCTACTCGCCGGCGTATTTGTGACCGCATTGTATACGTTTAGGCTGATTTTTATGGCATTTTTTGGCAAAGAGCGCTTATCTCACGAAGCAGGGCATAAAATACACGAGCCGGATTGGGTTGTCACATTGCCACTTATTTTATTAGCGATTCCTTCAGTCATCATTGGTTTTGTAACCATTGAACCGATGCTGTTTGAGGCGAATGGATTTTTCAAACAATCCATTACGGTATTATCCGCACATGATGTGATGGGCAAAATTGCAGCGCATTATCCGGGTTCATTTGGATTTGCATTACATGCGGTAGTGACTAAACCATTTTGGTTAGCTGTTGCTGGCATATTCACCGCTTATTTATGTTATGTCCGTTATCCACATTGGCCCACTAAAATCGCATCAAGCTTATCCGGCCTGCAAAAAATCTTAATTCATAAATATGGATTTGATGAATTGTATCAATGGTTATTTATGCGAAATACACAGCGCCTCAGCCAATGGTGTTGGCAAAAAGTAGATATTGAAGTGATTGACAGAGATCTGGTTGGCGGCATAGTTAAAGCCTGGGAACAATGCGCGCAATTATTACGTCATTTACAAACGGGATATTTAAATCAGTATGCACTTGCAATGATTTTAGGTTTAGTGGGATTAATTAGTTTTTGGTTGTGGGGCTAGAATATGATGATACCTTGGTTAAGCCTACTGATTTGGTTGCCTATTTTAGGTGGCGCTTCGCTGTTTTTATTTCGCAATAAACCTGAACTTGCGCGCATTATCGCAACCATCATTTCGCTGGTGAGTCTTGCTATTTCCGTGATTATCTACAGTCAATTTCAGCCACAATTGAGCGTCATGCAATTTCAAGAACAGCTGCCGTGGATCCCCGCATTTAATATTTATTACGCGCTTGGCATCGATGGCATTGCATTGCCGCTGATTTTATTAACCGCGATTTGTACATTTTTAGTGGTATTAGCTGGCTTTTGGGCCATACAAAAAAATGTTGCGAGCTATCTTGGCATATTTTTACTAATGAGCGGATTTATTTATGGCGTATTTGCTGCAACGGATGCGGTACTCTTTTATGTATTCTGGGAAGCGATGTTGATTCCGATGTTTTTAATTATCGGTATTTGGGGCGGGCCGAATCGAATTTACGCGACCTTAAAATTTTTCTTGTATACGTTTTTGGGTTCTATCTTAATGTTAATCGCATTAGTTTATTTGTATTTAGTGACCGACAGTGCGCAGATTTCAGATTTTTATAATATTGGTTTGACACAAAATACCCAAATCTGGATATTCTTAGCTTTCTTAGTGGCATTTGCGGTCAAAATACCGATGTTTCCGGTGCATACTTGGTTGCCCGATGCGCACGTCGAAGCGCCTACTGGCGGCTCCGTGATTTTAGCTGCGATCATGTTAAAAATCGGCGCGTATGGATTTTTACGATTTAGCTTACCCATCGCACCGCTCGCAGGTCAATTACTGGCAAATACCATGATCGTTTTGTCTTTAATCGCTGTAGTTTATATTGGTATTGTCGCGATCATGCAAAAAGATTTGAAAAAATTAATTGCCTATTCTTCAATTGCCCATATGGGATTTGCAACCCTAGGGATATTTTTAGCATTCCCACTCGTCGCATCAGGCGATGTATCCACTGCGATCTTAGCGGTTGAAGGTGCGATGGTGCAGTTGGTGTCACACGGATTTATTTCAGCCGCATTATTCTTTTGTGTCGGCGTATTGTACGAGCGCATGCATACACGAAAAATCACAGATTTTGGTGGCGTTGCGAATGTGATGCCGGTATTTGCTGGATTTTTCATGTTATTTTCTTTAGCGAATGTAGGTTTGCCCGGCACTTCAGGATTTGTGGGCGAATTACTGGTGATTTTAAGCGCATTCAAAGTACATTTTATGATTGCGTTACTCGCAGGCCTGACTCTGATTTTATCTCCGGCTTATACCTTGTGGATGTATAAACGCGTATTGTTTGGTACAGTCACGAATAAACAAGTCGAGCAGTTGCATGATATTACCCGCGGCGAGTGCTACATACTCGGAATTTTAGCAGGATTTGTATTATTGATCGGCGTGTGGCCCGCGCCGTTGCTTGAGATGACGCATGCTTCAGTTGCGCATATTTTGAATCAGCTGTAGGTGAGCAAGCGATAAAAAGAGAGACAAAACTTTTGTCTTGCTTCCGTCCAAACGGGCTCCCGTCCTGCGGTCTCTTTCCGTGCTCGCAAGCTGCGCGCGAAAAGAGACACTCCGGCCACCCGTTTGGAAAGAGATTCGTATAAAAGTTTTGTACTTTATTTAAATTTTGACGGGTTATGGCCTCTAATTTCATGGGGCTTGATATGATTTCGTAGGGACGCAACATGTTGCGTCCAGGTGATGGTTTGAAGAAGGAACCATGTGTTCCACAGGAGTGTGTATGTTGAGTCATGTAAGCTTTATTCTGCCTGAAATTTTTGTTCTGATCATGGCCTGTGGTATTTTGCTACTGGATGTATTTCTCGGCGGACGTTATCGCAAATTAGTATGTGCATTATCACTCCTCACTTTAATCGGTGCGTTTGTGTTAACCCTTAATCTCTGGCATGCGCCCGAGCAATTGTATTTTTCCGGACATTTTTTATCTGATTATTTGGCGCTGGTGTTAAAACTAGGTGCCTATGTCCTCACTTTTTTTGTATTTATTTATGCATTTGATTATTTAAAACAAATGCAATTAAACGTCGGCGAATTTTATGTGCTCGGTTTATTTTCCCTGCTCGGTATTATGGTACTCGCATCGAGCGGTAGCTTATTAACCCTGTATTTAGGCTTGGAATTATTATCACTCCCTTTATACGCGCTGGTGGCCTTATCCCGCGACTCAAAACTCGCATCAGAAGCCGCGATGAAATATTTTGTCATGGGCGCGCTGGCATCTGGCATGTTGCTCTACGGTATTTCGCTGATATATGGCATGACGGGCGAACTAGGACTATTGCAAGTGGCACAAGGCGTCATGGGCCAAGGTGCATTACCACAAACCGTGGTGGGTTTAGGCGTGGTATTTTTGGTCGTGGGTATTGCGTTTAAATTAGGCGCAGTGCCTTTTCATATGTGGATCCCCGATGTATACAGCGGCGCAACAACAGCGGCCACTTTGTTTATCGCATCAAGCTCAAAGCTCGCCGCTTTTGCACTGGCCGCGCGCTTATTGTTTGGTGTATTTGCCGATTTATTTTTAGAATGGCAAAGTATGACATTGATTTTAGCGGTATTATCCCTCGTCGTCGGTAATGTGGTGGCCTTGGTGCAAACGAATTTCAGACGCTTGCTCGCGTATTCCACCATCGGTCATATGGGTTTTGTATTTTTTGCATTTGCTGCAGGGAGCCTACCCGCAGGATTATTCTACATTTTAGTTTATGGCTTAATGGCGGTTGCGAGTTTTGGCATAGTGATTTTATTAAACCATGCCGGGCATGAAATTGAATCGATTGGTGATTTAGAAGGTTTAAATAAAGTCCATCCGTGGTTTGCATTTTTAATTATGCTATTGATGTTTTCACTCGCAGGCGTGCCACCGTTAATTGGTTTTTATGCGAAATTTATCGTATTAAGTGCGCTGGTGGATGCAGGTCTTATTCATTTTGCCATCATGGGTGTGATCTTATCGGTTGTCGGCGCATTTTATTATTTACGCATTGTAAAAACCATGTACTTTGATGATGCAGAAGATAATACGCTGGTCCTAAAAGCCTCTTCCCTGATGCAATATGCGTTTAGTCTTAACGGCCTGGCATTAATAATCCTGGGTATTTTCCCAGGATTATTATTGGCCCTTTGCTATCGGATTTTGTAAGCACTCAATTAGCGCTTGTTTATTTTAGTTCCACTAAAGGAATATCTTCACGTTTGGTGTTAACATTTTTCAGATGGGGGTCAACCTCCGTGGTGCCAAGAAGCGCTTGTCGTTCACCCGCGGTCGATTGTGATGCCGGCCATCGACACAAGGTACGCAAATTATCAACGCCGCGACTGACCATGTTCCCAGCGAGTAAAGATACAGGCGGAAGCACTAGAGAGGCCCAATTCAATGGATTATTACCCTGAGTGAAAGCTATATGTTGTATTGCGGGATATAGTTGTGCCCAAAAACCGAAATTTTCAAAAAATGGAGCACTAGGAATCATATCGGGTCTCTCTCCTCCCCCAGTTCCTCCCAAACGTCTGATGAGCGCATCGAGTGCGCCGTCCAATAATTCATTAATTTGCCTATAAAAATTTAGACGTGCCGTTAGCGTTAGGCCGAAAGAAGCAAAATACAGCACTATCAGCGCTACTTCTTGCAAAGTGGCGGGATCACTACTTTCAGAACTATCTGTCCTATTATTGTGTGCCAACCAAGACACGCTCGCGGTGAGACCTATACCTCCCGCAAGTCCCAACAACGCTTGTATCTGAGAAGAGAGCGCTTTTTTCTTTGTAAAATTTTCTTTTTCCTTCCATGCTTCAACGGCGCTATCTAACACAGTTAAATTTGAGCTGCGTTTATACGCATCAATCTGTGCCTTTATCGGATCAAATTTCCCCAAATAAGTGCTTTTTACTTGGGGATATTTCTTCTGGAGTGAAGAGTCAAATGCACCAATCAAATCATAATAAACCTTAAAGTCAGCGGCTAAATCATTGGATTCGACATCCCTTGCTTTAAAAGCCTCTCGTGCTTTAGCCATCTCAGGAATATTCGCTGAATTTTCATAGAGCCAGATAGCCAAGCCTTTTAAATCGTCATTAAGTGCCATATTATTCCCCTTACATCAATTGTTAGATAGGTAATGTAACAGGAGGCATGAGTTTAGTCAATAACTTAAATATTATTAAAATATTAAGGCTAGCCGATGATACGGGCTGATTTTGTCTTGGCAAGTTAATTTTCATTGGAGAGAATAGCTTTGGTTATCCGTGCTAGAACTGGCATTGTTATTGTGAACATGACCCTTTTCAGTAAGTAGTTCCTGTTGATATGCAGATAAATTATTTGTATTGAAAGACGTATTCGTTGTATTTTGTGTGGCCATTTTTTTATTTTCTAAGAAAGATTGTATTGTTGTAACACTATCAGTCAGCGTTTTTAGAGCCCAAGTTTCTGCTATAGGAGAAATTTCGAAGTTTAAAAGTGCGCCCTCTTTCATCAAATATTCTGCAGAGGATATAAATATTTGGGCAGCTCTGGTATTTGCTTTTAACTGAATTGTTCGCAAAAATATACCATTTTCTTTCAGGGCTACTGCAGCATAATCTGATAACATGCTTACATAAGCTCGTTTTTCTTTTGTTAAAAAGGTCATTTGCAAAGTCTTAATGTGCGGTCCTTTTTCTTTAAGATTTTTAATAACATAAGTTGGAATTTCTTGATAATATAAATTAGATGGGGTAAAGCTTGGAAAATGAAATTCAATCGTATCTATCATTAACTCTTTACTATATTCGAGCACATCTCCCCAAATGGTATCGCGATATTTAAATGCGATATCGTTCATTTCTTTAGTAAGCATAAATCTAAGGGTAGTATCTTGATGTTGAATAAATCCGCGCCTAGTTATTTCTGAAAATTTTTCTTTTTTGCTTAACATCATAAATAGAAGTTTTTTTGCTTCAGACATTCTGATGGCATCTCTTTCTTTTTGCGCCTGCTCCAGTTCTTCCTTAGTTTTAAATTGATCATAATATTCTTCAGGAAGCAAAGTTTTATCTATATTGAAATTTGTGCAGACATTTCCATTTTTTCTATCAATAATAATGCGATCTGTCTTCGTATCAATGAAGATATTTTCTTTTGAGACGCCCGCTGCCATAAGCATATCTAAAAGACCACTCATTTTATCTTCAATCACCGTACTGGTGATTAAATAAAAGGGAATTTGTTGTAGAATTTTTACATCATTGATTGTGCTTAAAATCAATTTAACATCTTCCGATGAGTCGTTATATAATTTTTTCATTTCATAAAGTTTTTCTGTAGGAACGAGGCCGGTTTTGATCACAAAACTTAAGAGACCAAGAGCAACGATCTGACCATTAAACAAATCATTTATATGGTGTGCAATGATGGTCTTACTGTGCGGATCCTGGGCAACGATTCCAATACAATCACCGACGCCACATACACCGACCACATTCATTCCAGACGCTGCATTACCCGCTAAACCTATGGGTTGGTAAACCATGGCGGATGCTAGGGATCCGTCATTTTGTTCCCC
>CAZPAA010000078.1:0-8408 GCA_964584425.1 uncultured Gammaproteobacteria bacterium
TTTAATTTCATCTACAGAATTATAAATATCCGCGTGATCGAATTCTAAATTATTAATCAGCAAAGTTTTGGGATGATAATGCATAAATTTAGAGCGCTTATCAAAAAACGCGGTATCATATTCATCTGCTTCAATCACAAAATAAGGGGAATCGCCTAATACGGCTGAGCCCTTTAGTCCTTTTGGCACGCCGCCGATTAAATAACCTGGATTTTTCCCGGCCACTGTCAAAATTAATGCTAACATATTTGTCGTTGTGGTTTTACCGTGCGTGCCTGAAACCGCTAACACGTGCCGCTCATGTAATAAATTTTCATACAACCATTGCGGCGCGGAAATAAACCGAACATTTTGCGAGAGCATCGCTTCCACTTCAACATACCCACGGCGCATGGCATTACCCACAATCACCACATCCGGCCTCACCTTTGCCAGATGCGCCGCATCATAACCTTGAAAAATATCAATCCCATCGTCTTGTAATTGCGTACTCATCGGCGGATAAATCGCCTCATCCACGCCACTGACTTGATGGCCCAATGCTTTTGCCAAGCGTGCAATGCCAGCCATAAAAGTGCCAGCGATACCCAATATATATACGTGCATAAATATTCCTCTAGAATGAGCTCAACATTTTAACAAAAATACTTGCGTCTACAAATAGCCTGCAGGGATCTGCACAATTTTATCAGTTAACCATTCAATAGAGTCCGCTTGGTTAATGATAATCCCAAAAGGTAGATTGTGGTCTTGGATAAATTCCGTCATGGCACGTAATTGTCTACTTAGAACAGTAGAACCATATTTAATCTCTATTGGTAATAGACCAAAATCCCCCTCTAAGATCAAATCAATTTCCGCACCGTTATAGGTACGATAATAATAAGCGTTAGCTTTGATGCGCGCATCTTGTAAACCTTTAAGTATTTCTTCAATAACAAAAGCCTCAAATGAAAAACCAGCGATGATACTTGATTGTAGTTGTTGTAAATTTTTTATTTGCAAGGAATGATGTAATAATCCAGTATCACGGATATGCCCACGCGCCATCTTTACAATACGCTTTTGTACATTGTTTTCAAAACTAGGTAATGACCGCCATAAAAATGTGCCCGCTGCAATCATAATATAATCAGAAACTGTAGGTTCACTCACACCTAATGATCGAGCAATATCACTTTTATTCAATGTCTTACTGGATAATTCACAAAGCATATGCATAAATTTGCGATAAGCAATATTATTTAATTTGGGAAAAAGTCTAGCAATATCCCGATTAATATACGTTGCTTCATAATTAACCATCCATTCTTGATAAAAGACTTCATTTTGAGCGCGCAAAGGCTCTGGGTATCCGCCTTTAAACCACATGGTTTGGATCTGTGCAAAAGACAAAGGGCTTGAATGAATGCTGAAACATTCTTTAGTCAAGGATTGCTGAAACAGTTGATAAAAATCACTCAAAGGCGTTTGATAAAATTCATTGGCCTTCAATGTTCCTAATTCTATAATGGCAATCCGCCCTGCCAAGCTTTCAGAAATACGTGTTAATAATTCAGGGCTACTTGACCCAGTTAAAATAAATCGTCCTTTTTCTTGTCGTTTTTCATCAATCACACTTCGAAGGATGGAAAATAATCCAGGGGATAATTGTGCCTCATCAAAAATTACATGGGAGGGATGTTCTTTAAAAAAAAATTCCGGATCACGAGTGAAGTGGTCATAGTCACTGGGTCTTTCAAAATCAATATACGTGAAATGGGGAGCTATTTTTTTAGCTAATGAGGTTTTCCCTACCTGCCGAGCGCCAATAATCGCCACTACTGGGAAAAGACTCAGCAATTCCTGCAGCTTTGGGGTAATGTTACGAAAATAATCCATCTTTAAATCAATATAATCTAAACTCATACTTTCAATTATACTGATTAATTCATCTCTTGCAACCCCTCTACATCAACGGCGCTAGTCGTTGAACTTATCATCAAAACAAGTTATCATACTATATAATATTAGGAGCATGATGTACCACCTTATTGTTTTTTCTATCATTCTTACTTACTTAATCAAGAATGGCCTTACGGAACGCAGCGCAACGCAAATGCCTTGCTTGAACAGTTTTAATCCATTTCCCACAGTCGAGCCCAGCACCTCCTATATCCCAAATTATGCTTCTACGTCAAACGATACTTTGGTGGGTGGGCAAATACAATATTGCGATTTGATTTATGATTTTTTATCAACAGAATTAAATCCAACAACACCGACATTAGGAAAAGCATTCACTTTAACTGCATTAAGCATTCAAATAAAATTCTATTTATGTGAACCTTCCAATGAGCTCTTTACTTCTCTCTCTCCCCAATTTGGCGCCACATATAATGCGGGTTTGAGGAGAATTCATATTTCCAGTGCTCTGCTTTTAGGCGATCGCCGCAAATTAATCGAATCACTGCGTCATGAATTATTTCATGCAGCTTGTCACGCCATGCAATTGGCTAAAAAAGGGAACAGCACGCACAATAGACAAGCGTTTATCGATAAAAATCAAAAATCTCAAATAGAAAATTTTTTAGAATTAGGCAAAATGCGTTTGGCTAATTTTTTAAATTCAAAAATACCCAATACCAAAGAAATTAAGCAATTAAGAAAGCAAGTCGTCGCGCTTGAAAAAAATTACACCTATCCGGATTTTTATAAAAAAAACATGGACCCTTTAGTGCGCGCGGGCGAAAATGCATTACATATTATTGCGATGGATGAAAGAGTGCCCAAATACAGGCCAGATGAACAGTTAAGCGAAAGATTAGCCTATTTTTTAAGTGAAGTGCCCGATCCGATTATTGAATATTTTTTCAATGAATTTTATCAGCATAGTATAAATTTTACATCGACCATACAAAATCCCAGTGTGTATCTCCCCTCACTCAATACCACAGGCATGTATCTAGATTTTTCTTGCAATCTACGACATGATACTTATCTGGCTTGGTTTAACCGCAATCATTGGGATTTAGATGAGTGTCATATATTGCACTCGCTCGCGCATGACGTCAGTATCAACCAGAATCGTGAGCTCATGCCCTATGCAAAGCAGGGATTATTGCGTTTAATTCAAACCGGTGTTTTATCAGATAAAGCGCAGACTTATCAAAAAGCGCAAACGGATCTGTATTTAGGAAGATTATATTATTTAGAAGGCGATTATAAAAATGCACATACTTATTACAAACGTGCAGAAAAATTAGGCGCAAAATTTGAGCCAGGCGTTGATGATGAGTATTATTCAAAAGCCCATCAATCCCTACATCCTTCACTTAAAAAATAAGGCGCTTAAAACTGGCCTGCTAATTGGCCTACATTGCCTGCGCCTTGGAGTAGCACGATGTCATCATCTTGCACAATATTGCTTAAAGTTTCTAATACTTGATCAACACTTGGCACATAAATCGGCTCCAATTGCCCACGCTCGCGGATTGCGCGACATAAGGCGCGACTATCGATACTGGGGATGGGTGGCTCGCCGGCTGAATAAATTTCGAGGAGTAATAACTGATCCACTTGTGCTAGGACTTGGGCAAAATCTTCGAAGCAATCGCGCGTTCTGGTGAAACGATGCGGTTGGAATACCAATACTAAACGCTTGTTCGGCCAGGCTTGGCGTGCGGCTTGGATGGTCACAGATAATTCGCGTGGATGGTGCCCGTAATCGTCAATCACGGTGATTGTTTTGCCTGAAAACTGCACGTTTTGTTGCACTTGAAAACGACGGCCAACGCCCGAGAATTCTGTCAAGCAGTCTTGAATTGCAGTAGTGGATATTCCTTCTTCTTTCGCAATGGCGATTGCAGCGAGGGCATTACATGCATTGTGCTGGCCTGGTAAATTTAATACGATCGGTAAATCCGGATCGCCATTTTTAAATTTCACGGTAAAATGACTTTGTAAACCTTGTTGTTGATAATCAACTACGCGTAAATCAGCGTCTTCATGAAAACCATAAGTCACCACTGCGCGATTGATTTGCGGATAAATCTCTCTTAACACAGGTTCATCCCAGCATAATACAATCAGTCCATAAAACGGCACGCGGTGAATAAAATCTAAGAATGTTTGCTTGAGCTTATTAAAATCTCCGCCGTAAGTCGCCATATGATCTTCATCAATATTTGTGACGACTGCGATCATTGGATTTAAATATAAGAACGAAGCGTCGCTTTCATCTGCTTCTGCAATTAAATAATGACTTTGACCTAGGCTTGCGTGCGTGCCTGAACTATTGAGCTGTCCGCCGATGACGTAAGTCGGATCTAGACCGCCTTTGGCGAATAAACTTGCGACCAAACTCGTGGTGGTCGTTTTGCCGTGGGTGCCCGCGATGGCAATACCGTAACGGAATCGCATGAGTTCTGCTAACATTTGTGCGCGGGGCACAATCGGGATGCGTGCAGCTCTGGCTGCAATAATTTCAGGATTATCATCGCGAATCGCGGTCGATTGTACTATCACTTGCGCGCCCTCAATTTGGCTTGCATCATGGCCGATATAAATTTTCACGCCAAGTTTTTTTAACTGCGCGGTCACAATGCTTTGATTTAAGTCTGAACCGCTGACTTCATAGCCTTGATTCAATAGTACCGCAGCGATACCACTCATACCAGAACCGCCAATACCGACGAAATGAATATGTTTAATTTTACGCATCGCTAACACACTTTGATTAACGACTCGCTCAAGATTGTCCATGTAAAATTTCCTCACATTGTTGAATAATTTGCGGCACGCAATCGCCTGAATAAATATTGCGCGCGGCTATGGCCATTTGCAAACAGTGATCGCGTTGTCCTAGTTCTTGTAATTTTTCAGCTAATAACTCTGCGCTTAGATCTTGCTGCGCGATCATAACGGCCGCATGCGCATGCACTAAATATAAACCATTTTTGGTTTGATGATCGTCCACCGCATGCGGATAAGGGATTAAAATCGAGCCTAATCCTGCGGCAATTAACTCTGCGATGGTGGTTGCGCCTGCGCGGCAAATGACTAAATCGGCGAAGGCATAGGCTTGTGCCATATCATCGATAAATTTTGTGACGCGATGTTCGATATTATGACCAGCATAAGCTTGTAAGGTTTTTTCATAAGTGCCTTCACCACATTGATGCCAAACTGAAATAGGAAATTTTATCTGTGCAAACGCTTCAGGTAATACTTCATTTAAGCGAATTGCACCTTGACTACCGCCTAAGACTAAAATGCGTAATGGGCCGGTGTGATTGTTAAACCGTGTGGTCGGATCAGGTAATGCAGTAATTTGCGCACGTACAGGATTGCCGGTGATGATCACTTTTTTTGCAGGTTTAAATGCATCAGGAAAAGAAGAAAATACCCGGCGCGCGATTGGGGCTAAATAACGATTCGTCATGCCTGCTACGGAATTTTGTTCATGTAATACATAAGGTGTGCGGGTAAGAAATGCAACAATACCTGCAGGACCTGAGACAAATCCGCCAAAACCCATCACGAGCGCAGGTTTGCGGTATTTGAATATGCGATAAGTTTGGATTAAAGCACGGAATAATTTGAACGGTGCAGATAGCCAAGATAATACGCCTTTGCCACGTAAGCCGGTGACTTGCAGGTAGTCCATTGGGATCCCAGCAACAGGGATCACTTGCGCTTCGATCCCACGCTGTGTGCCTAACCAGGTGACTTCATACCCGCGTGCTTGCAAAGCTGTTGCAACTGCTAAACCGGGGAATACGTGTCCTCCCGTTCCGCCGGCAGCAATTAAGATTGTTTTTTTCGACATTTTTCATCCATAAAAATTTCTGTTGTGAAGTCCCTTCTCAATCTGGGTTGTTGCATAAATCGGGATCCTCGAGTAGATCCCCCTTTATAAAGGGGGTGCCCGTTTCGGGCGGGGGATTTGAGATTTCTGCTTATACACAAAGATCTTAAATCCCCCCTACCCCCTTTTTCAAAGGGGGATCTACTCGAGGATCCCGATTTATGCAACAACCCCCCTTTTCAAAGGAGGATCTCGGAGGATTCCTCAACTTCTCCCATCCCCTCAATCCGACTTACACCCACTAAATGTTCATCTTCAGCCAATTGAATCAATCGTACCCCTTGGGTATTACGTCCAATCACGGACACTTCATCCACGCGGGTGCGTACTAAGGTGCCTTGATCGGAGATCAGCATAATGTCATCTTGATCGAATACTTGCAAGGCATCGACCACTTCACCATTACGTTCTGTCACTTGAATCGAGATCACCCCTTGGCCGCCGCGACCATGAGTTGGATAATCGCTCACTGGCGTGCGCTTACCGTAACCATTACGCGTCGCGGTTAAAATCGCGCCGCCTTCTTGCGCAATCACGAGAGAAATCACCCGCTGATGTTCGGATAATTTAATACCGCGAACGCCTCTAGCGGAGCGCCCCATTGCGCGCAATTGTGATTCATTAAAGCGGATCACTTTACCCGCGTTGGTGAATAATAAAATATCATCATTACCTTTGGTGATCGCTGCTTGAACTAATTTATCATCATCAAATAAATCAACTGCGATAATACCGCTCGCTCTGGGACGTGAGAATTCGCTGAGTGAGGTTTTTTTAATCACGCCAGTGCTGGTCACCATCACGACAAAATGTTCCGCATCAAATTCACGTACGGGCAATAATGTATTGATTTTTTCATTTTCTGCCAATGGCAATAAATTGATAATCGGGCGACCGCGAGAAGCACGTCCAGCTTGTGGTAATTGATACACTTTCAGCCAATACAATTTACCGGTGCTGGAGAAACATAAAATCGTATCATGAGTGCTGGCAACTAATAATTGATCAACCGCATCTTCTTCTTTCACTTGCGCAGCCGATTTACCACGACCACCGCGACGCTGCGCTTGGTACACATCGAGCGGTTGATATTTCACATAACCTTGCTGTGATAAAGTCACCACGACATTTTCTTCGGTGATTAAATCTTCGGTATCTAAGTCTTGTTGGCTGGATAAAATTTCGGTGCGGCGCTCATCGCCAAATTCACGCTGGATTTCTAGGAGTTCTTCACGGATCACATTCATTAAACGATCAGGATTTGCGAGAATTTCTTTTAATTCTTTAATTAACGCTTGTAATTCTTGGTATTCAGATAAAATTTTATCTTGCTCTAATCCAGTTAAGCGATGTAAGCGTAAATCTAAAATCGCTTGGGCTTGCGCGTCGGATAAGCGATAACCCGCATCGGTGAATTCTGCACCTAAATCGCGAATGTAATCTTCATACGGAATAAAAGTTGAAGGCTGCCAAGTTTTGGCCAATAACTTTTCTTTTGCCTCCGCTGGATTTTTAGATTGTTTAATCATGGCAATAATCGGATCGATATTGGTAAGCGCAATCGCCAAACCCTCTAAAATATGCGCTCTTTCACGCGTTTTACGGAGATCAAAAATAGTGCGCCGTGTCACTACTTCACGTCGATGTGCGATAAAGGCTTGCAATAAACGTTTTAAAGTAAATAATCTCGGCTGACCATGATCAAGCGCGACCAAATTGATCCCAAACACATTTTGCATGGGCGTTAAGGTAAATAAATTATTCAGTAACACTTCAGCATTATCATTGCGTCGTACTTCAATCACAACGCGCATGCCATCTTTATCGGATTCATCACGCAGTGCGGTAATACCTTCAAGTTTATGTTCTTTCACCAATTCAGCGATGCGCTCAATCAGCTTGGCTTTATTCACTTGGTAAGGCAATTCGTCAATGATGATGCTTTGCTTTTGATTTTTTTCATCGGTTTCGATGTGGGTTTTGGCACGCACATAAATGCGTCCGCGCCCGGTGCGATACGCTTCGACAATGCCAGCACGACCGTTAATAATCCCAGCCGTTGGGAAATCAGGGCCGGGAATATAATTCATTAATTCTTCTAGGGTGATATCGCCATTATCGATTAACGCCAAGCACGCCTTCACCACTTCATTTAAATTATGGGGCGGAATATTGGTGGCCATCCCGACGGCAATACCTGAGGAACCATTCACCAATAAATTGGGGACTCTTGTCGGTAAAACACTGGGGGCAAATTCGGTTTCATCGTAGTTGGGGACAAAATCGACGGTTTCTTTTTCAAGGTCGGCCAGTAATTGATGCGCCATTTTACTCATACGCACTTCGGTGTAACGCATGGCCGCCGGTGGGTCGCCATCGACCGAGCCAAAGTTCCCTTGCCCATCAACCAGCAAATAACGCAGAGAAAACGGCTGCGCCATTCTAACAATCGTGTCATAAACGGCTGTATCACCATGTGGGTTATATTTACCGATTAACTCACCGACCAAGCGGCCGGACTTTTTATGTGTTTTATTCCAGTAATTACTAGGTCCATGCT
>CAZPAA010000079.1:0-8286 GCA_964584425.1 uncultured Gammaproteobacteria bacterium
AAACTTGCAATGACAGGAGCATTTATATTTCATTTTTAATGCTGGCAGCTAAAGAACTCAGCGCTTCAAACTCCTTTGTTTTTTGCAGATCTTGACTAAACTGCTTAGGGTCATACTGAAGGTCTTCTAAACTGAGGGCAAGTTTACGCGGATTTTCTGGATCCAATTCAACTTGATCCATAGGAATTAACACATTACGTAGCTTGCCACGATTATTTTCAACCAGTTTAATGGTTTCACTTAAACCTTTATTCAGCGATTGCGAGACGCCGAAGCGTTTTTTCTTGCTCATGGTTAAATATCCTATTCACAATATACTTGCAGTCCGCCATTGCTTCTACTTTCGCCTCATTTTGATCAGCAAAATCAAATACCGATTTGGGATTAGCGTAATCAGAGTCAGTTTCAGCAAATACTATCCGATTGCCTATCTGCATGGGTAAAATAAAATCGCGGATGTCGGAATTTTCTCGAAGGCTACTCAGCATATCCCGGTGCAAAGAAGTATTCGCTTTGAACATATTGGGTAAAATACCAATAAGCGTTAAGGGGTGATTTTTTTCCCGATTAATGGATTCCTGCATCCACAATTGCAACATCCCATAAATCCCTTGCACGGATTGCTCTTCCATAATCGCAGGGATCACAATATGCGAAGCTGCACGCACCACACTTGCAGTCAGAGGGCCTTTGGAAGGACTGGTGTCCACCAGCACGATGTCGTATTCGTTTTGTAGGGCAGGATCAGCAAGAAATTGTTTAAGTTGATTATGTACTTTTTCAACCACTTCATTTCTACGCACTGCTTCTGCCGCTAATAATTTATCTGCATGCCCAGGCAAAATATCTAGATTTTCAAAGCGTGTGGGATATGGCACCACCGGCTCGCCAAAAAAAATATCGGCAATACTGCTACGTCCCTGCCAAGCATCATCCGAATCAAAGGGATCATAATCTGGATGAATGGGTGGGATCAGTCCTTCACGCGCTCTGGGATCAATATCCATATCCAGATAACGCCGCGAAAGATTGCATTGCGCATCAAAATCAATGGCTAATATTTTAAGATGGGGAAGATAGCGACATAAAAACTCAATCAGCAGAATCAATAATTTTGTTTTGCCTACGCCGCCCTTAT
The DNA here is from genome assembly GCA_964584425.1 of uncultured Gammaproteobacteria bacterium. Classification (GTDB taxonomy): domain Bacteria; phylum Pseudomonadota; class Gammaproteobacteria; order JABCZS01; family JABCZS01; genus JABCZS01. The sequence continues at coordinate 1,139 of CAZPAA010000079.1, forward strand.
TATTTACATATGCTAATATTTTCACAAAAGTCCCTTTTTGTATTATCGCACTACTAAATATATTAGAATTTTAACCACCTGCTATGATGTCCAGTATAATGCAAAAAAGAAACAACGCAATTGCTGTGTTGTTGTTATGTTTAATATATGTTTATATATTGTTTATGGTTTGTAAGCCTTTGAAAAAAAAGATTAATTTATGCTGTTCTGTGACAAATTTGGGATTTCGTGTGACAGATTTGGGATTTTATGTGACAAATTTGGGATGTTTTGTGACAGATTTGGGATGATGATGTGACAAATTTGGGATATTAATAGTCAAAAGGAGATTGTTTTAACATGGACGTTAATACAAGTAGGAAATATGAACTTAAAAAACATGCGGCCGTGATTCACAGTGCAAGTCAGCTGACACTTATACAGCGGAAATTGTGTAATGCCTTACTTTATAAAGCTTACCCCAACTTGCAAACAGTGGAGATCCATCAAATCACTGTGAGAGAGATCTTAGATTTAATTGGTTTTGCCAGTCATAACCAAACTGTGGTGAAAGATGCACTTAAGGCGTTAATTAAAACTGTGGTTGAATGGAATATGCTGGATGAGCAAAATTTGCAAGAAGACTGGACGGCTTCCAGTATTTTATCGAGCGTGCGTTTAAAGGGCCCTGATTGCTATTATTCCTACAGCCCCCACTTACGTGAATTATTATATCAGCCGTCTTTGTATGGGCAGTTGAATATGGAGATCCAAGCGAAGTTTAAATCGGCTTACGGTTTGGTTTTGTATGAGAACTGTATGCGGTATCGTCGTTTGCAATACACACGTTGGTTTGAATTGCCGTTATTTCGCAAATTAATGGGAGTTAAAAGCAATCAGTATGCAATTTTTCGTGATTTCAAGCGTCGGGTGTTAGATGTGGGTGTCAAAGAGGTGAATCAATTTTCAGACTTTGAGATCACCCCTGAATTTAAACGCGATACACGCGCGGTGACCGCGGTTAGATTTTTGTTAAAAACTAAAGCAACTTTGACAGTGATAGATAAGGAACTGGCGCTTCCTTCAGTACAATCAGTGCTGAATATTTTGTTGAATGATTTTGCTTTTTCTTTCAAACAAGCCAATGCGTTAATTTCTGACTATGGACAAGAGTTTATCCAGGAAAAAGTAAACTTGGTGTTGACGTCACCGTCTTTTGCCAGTGGCAAAATTAAAAATCTTGCGGGGTATTTATTAAAATCTTTGCAGGCTGATTTTAAGCAAGCACCTTCTAGTAGCCACCGTCTCCAGGAGGTTCGCGCTAAGCAGCATGTTGAGGCATTAACCGCAAAGCGATTGCAGTTGAGTGCGGATGCGCGTGCACTGCAATACGCTGAATATACCCGTTCTTTTCTCCAGGGAAAAATGGTAGGTGAATTAGATAGTCGATTACAGCAGGAGTTTGTCGCGTTTTATGCAGCTCAAGGTAACCATTTTATTATTGACCGATTTAAAAAGAAGGGCTTGAGCGATAAAATCGTTTGGGCAAATTTTGAAGCGTTCATTAAAGTCTCTCATTCACACTTACTACTTGATATGCGCACGATAGATGATTTTTAACGATAGGAGCTCAAAGATGGATAATAGTATTACGGTTACCACGATTAATTTCCCCCAAGCATTGCATGAAAAATTGTTACAAAGGGTCATCGCCGACGGGTATGGCATGCGTGGTAAAAGTAAGTGGATTATCGAGGGGATCCAATTATTTCTTTCTCTACCAAATTATCCTGAGCTGGTTGATATTGCGTCAGAGATGAATGATTTTTCTGTTCCTGTGAGTTTGCGTTTAACGCGGGGATTGGCCATGCAACTCGATGATGCCGCGCTCGAGGTGCGTAAGCTTTTCCCAGCTTTAGAAGCCGTGCGAAGCAATATCGTGCGCGCCAGTGTGATGCAACGTTTATTAGGCACTTCATTACCGCGGTGACCGCGGTTTATCGCAACCAATTGATTTTGTTGAAGTTGATAAATATGCGCGCTGATAAATCTCCCCAAATTTGTCACATTAAAACTGCGGTGTTCGATGATGTCAGCATAAGATCACAGTGACGGTGATCTTATATAACTTATTGATTTTTAAATGTTTATTTGGAATTTAAATACCATTTTCGCAGGACCAATTTAGCGCTAAGTGTGATGTTTGCAGGATAATCTTGTTGCAGGCACTACCGCGGTCACCGCGATTCTTTATAACACATTGATTTTCTTATATTTGATTAAATTTTAATGGGCCATTTTTTATTTGCAAGAGCTTTTATCATCCCAAATTTGTCACGCTCGGAGCTCTGGACAAGTGAATTTTAAACATTATTTATTTGATTTTTTGGTAAAGAGTATAGGGTGGTTAAGTTAAAGCTATTTTAATAACAAACATCATTTCTAATTGTTTTATATAGAAAAAATACCTAAATGTTCCACGTGCAACATAAAAAAATATTACACTACTAAGGTAATATTTTTCCAGGTGATACTTTTACAGGATGATAAGATTTTTTAGGGTTGCAGGCCATCTAGATGCATTTACAGAGGGCGTTTAACAGGAAATTTTTTGTGCAGCTGATACCTTTACAGGACAGTAAAACATGAAAATTACTTATAGGTAAGTTTCAACCCCACAATCGCAACCAATAACATAAACAAGAAAAACATCCTTGCAAAGGTCACGGGGTCCTTAAAGAAGATAATGCCAATAACCGCCACTCCCGATGCGCCAATCCCAGTCCAAATCGCATAAGCGGTGCCGATGGGTATTTCTTTTAACGCGAAGTTTAAAAAGGCAAAGCTCGCTAAAATACACACATAGAATGAAATGGTCCACGGAATGTTCTTATGGTTGTCCATTAACTTCAAGGATGTCGCAAATCCCATCTCAAAGAACCCAGCAATTACTAAATAAATCCAAGCCATCAGTTTCTTTCCTTTTTAAACATATAAAGTGGGATCGGGAAGGCAAGCTTCTATAAACCCCTTCCTGCGCAAGGTGCAGCTGTCACAGGTGCCACAGGCATAACCTCGGTCATCCGCCTGATAACACGATACACTCATCGCATAATCCACCCCAAGTGTAACACCGAGTTTAATCGTCTCTGCTTTAGATAAATGCATTAAAGGCGCGTGGATCTGCAAGGCATTGCCTTCAAGTGCGGTTTTAGTCGCCAAATTAGCCATGGTTTGAAAGGCTTTTAAGTATTCTGGGCGACAATCAGGGTAGCCTGAATAGTCCACGGAACTAATCCCGATAAAAATATCATTCGCGGTTAAAATTTCAGCGAGCCCCAGCGCCATGGATAAAAATATCGTATTGCGTGCAGGGACATAAGTCGCAGGAATTCCAGACCCTTCAGTATATTCAGGAACGGCAATGTTTTTATCGGTGAGGGCAGAGTTTCCAAATTCATGAATAGGTAAGGGCAATATACTGTGTGGAACGCCCAAATGCGCGGTGATCTTTCTAGCCGCATTTAATTCAGCTAAATGACGTTGTTCATAGTTAAAGCTCAATGCATGCACATCAAACCCATGCGCTTTGGCATAAACAAGACAGGTAGTAGAATCAAGCCCGCCAGAAAATAACAACACGGCCTTTTTCAATCTGCTAGGCTCCTATAAGATGTAAGAAAAATATTCTAATAGATTTACCAGCAAATGACTAATCCATTCTTTGTTTATATATTGCGCTGTGAAAACGGTAGTTTTTATACGGGATATACTGATGATCTGCGCAAACGCTATCGCGCCCACCAAAGCGGGAAGGGGAGTAAATATACCCGCAGCTTCAAGCCCAAAGAGATAGCCCAGTGCTGGAAAATTGACGGGGATAAATCCTTTGCAATGAAGATAGAGCAATCGATTAAACGCTTCTCTCGCCAGGAAAAAGAAAACGTGGTTGCAGATCCTAAGCGATTGCTTGGAGATGTACGTATCCAATTAGTGGATGCAAATGAATTACAGGAATTTAACAGGTGTTGATCCCCCTTTGGTAAAGGGGGGTAGGGGGGATTTAAGATCTTTGGAGTATAAACCAGCATTTCAAAATCCCCCGCCCTAAGAGGGCACCCCCTTTACAAAGGGGGATTGATTAGAGGATCTTGATTTATTCAACAACCCCCCGATCCTATGCGCAAGTCTCAACTTTTTGCGTATGGGCAATTTTCTCCAGCCATGCGCTTAAGTTTGTCTTTAATTGTGGCAAGATTTTGGGATCTTTAAGGGTATGCGTCAACAGAGCGGTTCCCTGAATATTGGCAACAAACTGGACGGCCAGTTGATGGGAAGCTGCCCCCATTCCTAAGGCCTCAAATTGCTTTTCAACCCAAACTAAAATTTCATTTAATACCTTGGTAGCGCTATTCGCCAACGGACCCCCATGTTTGGCCAACTCCTGACAAAGCCCACCAATAGGACAGCCATGGTTCTTGGTTTGTTCGAGCAAATCGACTTCATATTGAACATAGGCGAGAAGACGCTCTCTAATATTTTCGACTTTACTCAGGGTTTGTAAGGTTTCAAGAATTTCACGGCGGCGACCCTCAATGACGGCCTCTGCAATGGCTTCCTTGGTTTTAAAGTAATAATAAACATTCCCTAAAGGCACATTGGCCTCTTGGGCGATATCAGCCAGGGTGGTCAGGTGGAACCCTTGTTTATGGATCAATGCCTTAGCAGCATCGATTAAACGAACGCGTTTGTTGCTTGCATGTGCCATGATATTCTCCTTAATTGTTAATATGGATGAGGCAATCTTGCACAAAAACCCCTGATTCAAGTCTCCAAATTATCATAGTCAAATAAATAACACAATAGCTAGGTTCGGGTTTTTGTGTGAGATATAGCTCACGAAGCCTATAAGACGAAGCAAAGATCAATGAGTTCATGGGGTAAATCAATATAGCCATGGCGTTTAATTGGGAAAGAATCGTTTAGGACCAAGTCAACCCCCGCGACCTGTCCCTGCTGGATGACAAGTGCCCCAGTAATATGATTGGAAGGGGTATTTGGGGTTATTTTTGCCACAGATAGGCTGGGTGTATCGAGCATCAAATCTAAGGTGTCGCTTAAGTCGTTGGCAGAGCCTAAAGAGTGGGCTAGGGCTTTCCATGCTTCATTACCCTGGTAAACACATTGGGTAATTTCTATTTGGGTTTCCCCATGGGCGTTTTGCTGCATTTCTTTGCTGTTATGGCCGGCGGTGGTGATGTGTAGGTCCAAATCAATCAAGCCAGTAATTTGGTTATCCTTCGCCGAATGACTTAATACTGCGGCAAGATTAGCGTGCTTGAGCTTAGCATCAAATTGGTAGGTAGGGATCTTGGGGTTTAAATTGAGTAAACTGTGCCCAGTTAAATCGCCAGAGAATAATTGGGCTTTGACCTCAGACATTTGCACCATCCCTTCATGCTGCGCCAGTTTTGCGGAAAAATCATAAAACGTAAAATCAGTGAAGCGTAATTGATCGACATGGATCTGTTGCTTTATAACGATGTGAGGGTAGGCAGAAAGCCATTCTTTAAGCAAATCAAAGTCGATATTGGGTATTTCTAGCTGATCTGCGAATAGGGTGCTTGTCGTTCCTTCTAAATTCTTGGCTACAAGCATCACAGCATTGTTTCTACCCTGCACGCGAAGATTTTGAATGTGTACCGATTGTAGATGCAGCGGTTTAGGCAACGAGGGAAATGTTTGTCCTGCATAGGCTTCTGGATGGCCTAAATAAACATCCACATCTTGCAATAAAAATCCATCAAAGCTTAAGCGGGCTTGACCCACGGTTGCCAATATCGTTTGGGTACTTTGCTTACTTTGACCCATTTCTATACGGTTAAGTGTGACTTGCAATGTTGGGTAGAACTGCCAGCGGATATCGCCATGGACAAATTTTTTAATTTGATAAAACAAGACGAAGCCCACTAGCGTCAGTGTTATCAAAGGAATAAGGGCAAGTAATAGAAACCAACCTTTTTTTGTCATGAATCTGAGGTTAGCATAAGACTGGATTAGGGGATAAATATTTTGCTATTTGTTCGCAATCAAATAACCGGCTCTTTTAAGGGTTAAATAGACCATTGTTGCTGTTGCTTACTTCCCCATTTACGGAGAATGATGATGCGCTTGTTTTTTTATCACCGCTATTCCATGATAAAAGAGATCCAGGGAAAAATCCTGCACTACTTTTTTGGACAGAGGTTAAATAATTGAGCGCCGCTATTTGATTAGTATCATATTCTTGTTCGAGTTCTGAAATAGGATAAGCTGTTATAACCGCATTGATAAAATCCTCAGGCACAGCGTCTTTGCCAAAACCAGCGAGCATATAAGCGGCAAGTTCAACCACGTGGATGTCTTTTAATTTCCCATTTCCCTTTAATAAAATTTCACCTGTTACGCAGAGTGTATGTTTCGGTGCTATAGAATTAATTTCTTTGTTCTTGTGTATTGCGGTACGTGTGGTTTTGATAAGCTCAACAAGCGTGACTTCGTAATAAGCATTTTCAGATTTTTGCTCGCCATGAACGTTCAATTTAAAATCTTGATTAAAATTGCTAGCCTGGTTACTTGTGCGGTAAATGCCATCCTTATCATGTAGTGAGTCATTTTTCATTTCCCAAATACCATTTAACTGAACATGTTTGGGTTTTTGCGACTGGGGTATTGTTTCTTTAATCCTAAATAATCCATTTAACATGTGTTTCAAATCAAAAGGTATTTCTGTTTCTGCTAGGCTCTGTGATAGTACCTCTCTTAAATCTTCAAAACATTTGGAAAGATAATGACAAATTTCTGGATTGGGTGTTTTTGATCGAATATCCGCTTCTAATAAATAACGAATGGCGAGATAATTTTTACCACTTTCTAAGTGCGCAACAGCGATAGATAAACAATCTTCTGATGAGGTTTCCGCAGGAATTAATTCCTCACAAGCAGCATTTGCAAAATACATGTGGAAGCGTTCGTTAAGCCAGTCGCCGGTAAGGGATTTTGGAACTCCATAAAAAAAGGGTGAGAATACAGACACAGCGCCTGTGACAACGCCTATGACAACGCCTGGCCCAATCGCAACTGTAGTAGTGATGGTCTTTTCCGCTCTTTTTTTATTATCTGATCCAGCT
>CAZPAA010000080.1:0-8108 GCA_964584425.1 uncultured Gammaproteobacteria bacterium
TTTTAAATAGTTTTTTTAATTCATTTTATACTTTTTATTTTTTATATATATTCTTTGATAAATTTAAATACGTAGTATTTTTTTTAATAAAATCATTTGAATAAACTTAAAACGTTACAATACTTATTTTCCATGGCAACACGATGCTGTGGTGATATTTCAAAAATAGGATCAATTTCTGCTATATTTTTTCATCATATTATTGTTATTCTGAACTTGTGTTTTAGGTTCAGAAAAATCTTCAATATAACGATCAGGGTGGTAAGCAAAATCTTCTTCATGTCGCCACAGTTCATTAAATATAACGAGAAAGCAGCGCTCGCCCTTGGCGCGGATCACGCTATGGCAGTGTAAACGAAAATCTTTTCTACCCAACATCATGCGGTATTTTTTCTCTTCATAACATATACCTGTAGAAGTAGGGGGTAATAAGTGCGTGGCATTATCAAATAAATCAAGAAATCGTTTTTCAAGTCCGTAATGCTGCTTTACTTCTTCCGGTATGCGACAGACTATCCAGCAAATATTTTCCACCCCTAAGCAGACGATCGATTTAATGGGTTCATCATCTGCAAGCAATGCGTTTCTAAAAATTTTACGTATGACCGCTTTGTTGTACCGTATTGGCGCTGTTGATGGATCGAGAGATCGTTCTAAATTTATTAAAGCAGCACCACGTGAGTTGGTTTTATCTTGTGGAGTGGATATGTGACGATCTTCGGTGTATGATTTACAATTTGCATTAAAAAAAGGAAGTGCCTGATTTATTATTAAATAATTCGTGGCGGTTGTGGAATCATGACTATTGCTGCTGCTATTGTTGTGATTCGTTTCTATTTTTGAGTGTATAGGGAGATGAGTTTCAGGCGCAGGAGGCATGATAACAACAGACAAATTTTGAGTGGCAGCAGCTGGCACGATTGCCATCGTGGGTGGGGGTTCTGTGGTCTTTTCCTTTAGTTTTTTTGTCGTATTATTTTCTTGTGCTTGATCGTAGTGAAGTACTTTTTTGCTATTTTCACTGGCTAGCAGTTCCGTTTTCCAGTGATTGTATTGTCTAAATAAAATATGATTTTTTGGCAGCACTGCGGCGATTTTTGTATACAGCTCTTCAAAACTTTGTCTGTTTTTTGTGAAATAAGCATGAGTGATTTCAAGTTGGAGTATCAAGAGCTTTGATTCTTGATCAAAAAGACTTGCGTCCATTTGCTGAATGATATTTAAAAATTCAGAAAAATAATGGTGTGATTCCTTCGCATAGATCAGTGCCAGCCTCACGCAGCGTTGCGCCAAATCATTTAAAACTTTTAAACTAGTGGATCCTTTTTCAGTTTCTGAAAAATCCAGCGATTGTGAAAAATAAAGCAAATTGGGAAATAGTTTAGTTAAAACAGAAGGTTTATCCGGAGAAGATATGATGCTTAGAATCGCGCCAGTTAAATATTCTTTATAAAATATTGTTTGATATTGATCATATTCTTTATCTTTTGCTTTCAGAATTTTGATTAATTTAAGAATATTTTCTGGTAAGAGTGCGCCGCGAAGCACCATGTGAGCGAATGTGGTGATGGCCGTATTTTCTGCAGGTATATAGTCAGCTTCACCTTTACGAAAATGGCGCTCATGTTTTTCATGAAATTCAAACATGGCATTTTGTTTTTTTACATCATCGGTAATCCGAGCGATTCTAGTTAATTCTTCTCGTAGTGTTGCAGCTGTATTGGGTGTGCTGCGAGATGAAGTTGATGACGCGCAGGGGGCTTTTTTTGAAATTTCATCAATCCGCCTAAGTGTTGTTTCATCAGAATTAAAATGTTGCTTAAACAGATTTATAACTATCATCCCAAGGGGCTCGGCATAAAGATATTCGATGAGAGAAATATTTCTTTGATGAAGCGTATGAAATATATTTGCATGATGTTGCAATAAAGATAAAATCAATTCTTTAAGGCAGGCTGCCTTAGGTGTGGAACGGTTTTGCAGAGCTTGCAAATATTCACTCACGACACAGCTTATCAGAGATTCATTAAATCTACCGGGCAAATTAGGATCGGCACCATGGGATAGTAGAATTTTGCTAAATTCAAGTATGCATTGTGGATTTTCATTCGCTAATATGTTGTATAAACTGGGCGTGTGTCCATAACAAATATTAGGATCGACTTCTTTGAGTAAGGCCGTCAGAATTTTTTTCCCGCCCTCAACATCCGTCACATGCTCACAGACTACATCTAAAGGATATATATCATCAGCGCGCGGTTGGCTGGCTAATGCTCGTCCTTCAGCGGTTTTTAGGATTTCCAGTGCTGTTGCTATCTGTCCTTCTTGTATGGAGAGTTGCAGGGGATTTGCGCCATAAAGATCCTGAGATAAATTGCCCTCTATTGGAATGAACCGTTGAACCCAATCTAAATATTGATCGCCTTTTATGACCAAATGTTGAAGCGCTGATTCGCCACATAAAAGTCGTCCCGCGCTGGCTTCGATTTTTTTGCAATTGAGTAGCTGGGTTATAATTTGACCCCGTGGGATTTTTTCGCCTGGTGAATTGATAAGTTGAGTGCTTGCAAGCCACATTAAAGAGGATGAAAGACCCACGTCATTGACATTGGGGTCGTAATTTTCTAATTGCAATAATTGCTTTAACAAGGAGTCATGGCGATGATATACTGCCAGGTAGATTAATGGCCCATAAACCCTCGCGTGGCCCGAAGTTACAGCGGGAAAATAAACATCTAGATAGGGTTCTATGGTCTTAAAATCTAATTTTTGCCGTTTTACCACAGCCTTGAGTATGGCCTGGAACTCGGGATAGAGTTCTGGAGCGATTAAAATAGTCATGTCTAGCTCTGTTATTTATTTGCAATATAAATGACATAATACTGAAAAAATGGGCCGGGATCTACCCTTCGCTCCCATTTACAGGGGCGAATATGAGAAAATATTTTCTTTACCAAATACTGACCGCAAGTTTTTGTGTGATTGTTGTTCTTTACAAAGAAAATTTTGAGTGGTTGATTAGGTATTTATCCACTTGTTTTAATGTTAATTCTTCTTTTTCCAGGTGATCTTGCCCTAGGGCAGCTCATCGAGCTTGCCCCACATCAGTAGGGCATGGGTAATAGGATGTGCGCTACCTCTGGTGAATTCCGGGATTTTCTCAAACTCGGGAATCGACTGATAGGCCACCTCACCAATGGATTTAAGTCCAAGGCGCGCAAACAGGACTTGTGAAACGCTGGTTGCATCTGTTACAACGTCCGTGAATCCAAGACGTCTTGCTTGTTCGAAGAAAAACTTTGTTTGCAGCGTGCCAAATCCATACCCTTGATAATCGTCGCGATTGGCGATGATGGCGAGTTGTACCACTTTGGTATGATGGTCACGTTCGCGTAAAAATGTATTGCATTGCCTGTGTAGCTCATTCAAAACGTCCCCAACTGGGCCTAAAGAGTCTGGCAGTGTGATCGGCTCACCGACAAAGGGCTCCGCAAGCAAAAGTGCAACAACCTCACCTTGTGCATTACGCACAATATTAGACAGTCCCGTTGCAGCCATCTCTTGCGTCATTCCTTCCACAATCAAATCCATATCGCGGGAAGCCTCCGCAGGATTTTTTTTGTACATCTCATGTGCCATCGGCTCGCGCTCAAGAAAAGCTTTTGCCAAGACTTGCATCACTTCATTCAAGCCTTTTGAATCAGGGCGAAGGATTTCAATTTTGCCGCCGGGAAGTTTGGGGATGGTGAAAACAGATTCGGTAGCGTTTAATGTATGTTCCATATTTCTTACCCTATTGTTAATTTAAAATGGTTATCAAGCAGATAAATTTGACGATTATTTGCTTTAGTCATGGTCAATAAATCAATGATCAATTGATACACCCCGAGCAAATTATCATTCAATAATGGTTTTAACTTTTTTAGGTCTTGTTCTAGCATAAATAACTGATCGGCACTCAAATTGAATTGCAGGAGTGCCAAGCAAAGTGCTAAGCCTTGTAACGGGTTTTCCAGCCATGCAGTTAAAGAAAAATTTTGAATGTCCTCAATAAACCCAATGTCTGATAGTAATTTTTCGCAGCCTTGATTAGAGAAAAATGGCGCGTGTTCATAAAATATCGTCTGCACATGTGGAAATTCAAAAGGTAATTGTTGTATCACTTCATGGCTATCGTCAATGTGAAAAATCATGGGAAAAGTTTCATGATGAGAGAATTGTTGAGAAAGCCATACGATCTGCGCCTGTTTTGCATCGTTATTAAAAACGGGCTCTTCTATCATTGCGTATTGCTGAATTTTTTCTCGAACCAGGGCAGGGTTATTTAAGATATGATTATGAATAATCTCTTGAGCCAGTTTTTTCTCAAGCGGGAGCAGTTTATCCTCGTAGTAGTTGCCTTGTGCATAACGCACTTGATGCCTTGCATTAATAAAATCAAAAGTAATATTTAATGGTTTAAATAAGTGCTCATCCCAATAACTAATCGCTGCAGCAAGTGCATCATGTTCATCATCAGCGATTTGATGTTGCCAAGGGTATAATGTGTATAGCGTGGTATTTTCTAGATCACGATGGGTGGTGATGCCCACAGGAATTTGTTTGGCTTTTGCGTATAAAACTAAGGATAAGATCCCAAGATCAATGCCAGCCATATTACGAAAGGTATGATCCCAATCGATGCTGATAATCAGGGGATGTTGAGTTTTCTTCATCATTTTTTACACCACTACTCTTGCGCGTGTCACGCAATCGACCACATCAATTATGCTAAGTGAATCTGCGTTTTTAAATTTTAAATCCATTAAATTTTTAATTGCATTTTTATAGCTCGTGGGTTCTAATTTCGATATATTAAATTTATTATCTTTTGCATGATCATATGCAAAAGAAAGCATTATTGGGAAATAATTTTTTCCATCTTTTTCGCTTAAGAGGATGATAATGAATAGATTAATTGCAAATGTACTCATGTTAATGTCATAACCATTTACGCTATCATCGGCAAAACAAAAATGAAACCCATCACCGCTCGTTTTTGACACGCTGATCTGATTAGGTCTTATGCGAATATCATTGGTTTCCATAGCTCTAAATGCAATTAGTCCAGAAAGTAATTGTGAAACATACTCCAATTGCTCATGCGCTGAAAATACGTACGTCAATGCCGCTTGATGTAATGTTCCAAGCATATATTCGGGTGCAATTTTAGGGCGGGCGATGATGCTGGTTAAAACGTAACCTAAAATGACATATTCTGAAACGTGAGTTGGGCCTGAAAGAGGGTATTCTTCTAAAAATTTTTCGGTGAATTCTGGATACGCTTCCAGTAGATTTACAAAACCATATTTTCCCAAACGCATATTGTATTCACTTGCGCTGCGGATATAAGTTTTAAATTGTTTAATGTTGCGAAAACTCAGTGTCGCTTGCGTAGGATTTTCATTCGAATCAAAATTTGAAAATTTTACATTTTTTTCAATGCAAGCAGCGACATACTTTGGGTTAAATACCGCAAAAATTAATAAACCATGGATATGAAGCGCATCTTTAAAGTGAGCAAAATCTTGCTCTAATTCATCATTATCTGCAAAATGCAGCGCCATAATGGAGCTGATCGCATCAAGCCCATCAGGTTTTATCAGCGCTTTTGCGTTGCCTTGTTGCAGTTTTATTTGATTTTTAAACAGCATTCTTCCATTTGCAATCATTTGTGGCGAAGGATCAAGACCTGAAGCGCTATAACCCAAGGAAGCCAGTTTAGCGGTAAATCCTCCTGTTCCACAGCCATAATCAATCACGTGACCACGCGATAAATAATGTTGTAAAAATGCCAACATGACCGGCCAAGCAATCATCACATTATCTGCAGCGCCACTGGGCATTTTTCCATTATCAACGTAGGCGTTAAAATATTCGGCGAGATCATCCCACTCGTGTTTCATTTCAATTTCCTTGGAATTAGATTGGGTCATCCTTGCGATTTAACATCATTCTTGAGTTGGATGTCAAATATCAAGCATAATCCTATTTTGTAAGCCATTTGGCTTTACTTGACCTTAAAGAGGGCTATGTTTTTGTGCATGGGTAAAGAAGGTAGCGCATTGTCATGCCAACCATCTTCTCGAAGTGTAATGTCATATTTTTGTTCAAAATTTTGAGGCAAATCCATTTGGCTTTTGTGCAAAATAATGCGAGATAATTTTGAGAGTTGTTCTAATGCTTGCTGCAGAATTTTTATTTCCCCTGGTGTTATCATAGCCCAGCTTAAATCTATGGTTTCAATCTCTGTGCAGTTAAGACTCTTCAGACAGGCGCATAAATCTCCTAAAGGTCTTGCGCTGATAGATAAATCGAGTAATGTTAATTGATTGGGGTCACTTCGCTTTTTGCTGCGTTTTAGCAAATAACGTGAGCGCTCAACTAGGCTCATGGGTTTTAAAATATATAAGATTTTAGTATTAGAAGGCGTAAAGACGTCTTTTTTTATATGAGCGGTGAGTGCCTGTGTATTAAATCCAATTGCTTTAGCAATCCAGGCGCTGACTAAGGGATTTTCATATCCAGAAATAGCGCAAATGGCTTGCGCGCGTAATGTTTTTTGTAAAATCTGGCATACCACAAGTGAGTTTTCCATCACTGATGTGGTTAAAACGCCACTATAAAGTGCAATGCGTAAGTGTTCTGTTTTTTGTATGGAGAAATAACTATCAACATTTTTTATGTCGCCCGTTATAAATGATGCCTGGTTATTTAAAGCAAATTTTGTTTTACAATGTGCAATATTTCGTGGATTAATGTCAACGCCTAGAATTTTTTTAACGGGATAGGTATGTGGCAATTTATCTAAAATAACCTCAATTTCATCTCCATATCCACAACCGAGTGCATAAATTTCAATGCCTTTATTGGCTTGTTGTTCTAATTGTTCATCATCTTGTATGCGAGATAGTAATGCTTGGCTGATTTGTTGATGGCTGTTTCTATAGAAATCTGCAACGTCAGTCAAATTGAGGTCACGGTAGATGCACCATCCAGTTGTTTTCCACGGTAATAATTCATTTTCATATTTACAAAAAGCGGTTTCTAAGATACCACCCATCGCAACTAATAAGGTGTAGAATTGATAGAAATGATTTCTATCTTCGAGAAAATTTGCTTGGCTTAAGGTCATGGAAAAGACCTGCTTTTCGTGGTCCTCGAATGTTAATATAATACTGGTTTTTTCAAAATACTGAATATTGAACTGTAATTCCCCTGGACCAAAGGCAACAATCATTTCAATTCTAATGACGTTTTTTTCATCTTTTTTCACACCCCATTCAAGCGGACATTTTAATTTCACAGGATGGATACGATCTTTTAGCCCTAATTTAGCGGCCGTAGCAGTGGGTTGAATTAAACTTAAAACCCCTGTTTTTAATTGTCCAAGTTGTTCTTGTGTGGGCATTGTTGTCGTTCCCGTTATTCTGTAACGCTAAGAGAATGAGTGTGATTGAATCACCAGTGTTTTTTTTGTATCCCGCCTTTAACACCCAAATATTTGTTATCGCTCTTTTTATGAAGATGACGCTGAGCTCTTTTCCATATTGCCTTGCTTTGTTTTTGAGCGGAATTGGAATAAATCGCTGTAGCAGATTGATGCGCTCGATATAGTCTGCAAAGTGTTTTACAGAATTTTGGTGGTTTATTTTGCATAGTATGGGATGAACTTGACGACTGGGCGTTATTATTTTGATCTTGTTCAGATAGGAATTTCTCTCTATCAATGAGTCTTGCTGCGGCGTACAAAAATTTCATGGATATATTAAGCTCTCTATATAACGCATTATCGTTATTTAACTTTTTTCTCCAGCCATGAATTGAACGCATACACCAAAAATTTTCAAATAATACATGCTCAAACATTCTTACATCATCAGGATAAATAAATATTTCTTTATTGGAAAAAAATTTGCAATCATTTAAAATCTGTATTGCATCTTTATAATATTTATTGAATTTATGAGCTTTCCTTAAGTCTTGTTCATATCGCTCATCTGGATAGTTATCATCATCATTATCAGGGTCGTAACTATCGTCTTTTTCAGCATCATCTCGATTCTGTA
>CAZPAA010000081.1:0-8105 GCA_964584425.1 uncultured Gammaproteobacteria bacterium
ATGCGGCCAAATATTTAACTGCTCTAATATGGTTTTAGATCTAAAAGACAAAGCCAGTGCACGGCCATCAACCGTATGCTGGTGTTTTTTTTCTTGAAGAGAATGAGCTTCAATAAGCGCAACACGCTTACCTTGATTTGCCA
This sequence comes from uncultured Gammaproteobacteria bacterium, assembly GCA_964584425.1. Classification (GTDB taxonomy): domain Bacteria; phylum Pseudomonadota; class Gammaproteobacteria; order JABCZS01; family JABCZS01; genus JABCZS01. The sequence goes on from CAZPAA010000081.1 coordinate 144, forward strand.
GCGCAAAAGCCAAAGTTAAGCCAACAAATCCTGCACCGACAATAATGATATCGTGCTGCTCCTTCATCGCATTAGCTGCTCAATATCATCGGGTGCAATCGGTGCATCCATACTTAACACTTCATGCCCCGTATCTGTTATCAGAATATCATCTTCAATACGAATGCCGATATTCCACCATTTTTTATCAACTTGAGCGGGTTCTTCGATATATAAACCGGGCTCTAAAGTTAATACCATTCCGGGTTGAAATGGAACGGGTTTGTCTTCATTCTTATAAGGCCCAACATCATGCACATCTAAGCCTAACCAATGTCCAGGGCCATGCATAAAAAATTCTTTCACTTCATTGGGAATATTTAATTCGCGAAGGCCTGCAGCTAAACTTTCATCCACCGCTTTTAATACCATAGGCCAATCATTTCCTGGTTTGAATTTTTCTCGCCCTGCTAAATACGCGGCAAGCACCACATCATAAAGTGCGCGTTGTTCTTTAGTAAAACGACCATTCACAGGAAATGTGCGCGTCACATCCGCGCAATAATATTGATAGGAACATCCAGCGTCGACTAATACCAGTTCAGAATCATTAAGTCTATCTTGGTTCGCCACATAATGTAATGTGCATGCATTTTTCCCACCCCCAACTATCGGTAAATACGCAATATCTAGCGCGCCTTTTTGAGTGAACTCATAAATATATTCTGCGGCCAATTGGTATTCCATCATGCCGGGCTTCACTTTTTGCATGGCTAGTTTATGCGCATGCGCGGAAATACGTGCCGATTCTCGCAGCAGATTTATTTCTGCAGGGGTTTTAATGGCGCGCATACTCGCAATTAATTTTTGTGCGGCTATCAAATCAGGCCACGGCATATGCCGGGTAATTTCTAGCGATTTTTTTATGCATTTCGACATTTTCTCACGAATATGCACTTCTCCCCAAGGAAAATAAATCACTTTTTTATTTGAAAATAAGATTGGGAGTTTTTCTTCCAATTTTTCAATCGGAAATGCAGCATCAACGCCATAATCATCCACAGCCTTTTGTTGGCCAATCCGTTTGCCCGTCCAACGCTCCGCTTTTTCGTCAAGACTTTGATTAAATAAAATCACCGGTGTGCCCTCGTTCGGTGCGATCACCAAAACCGCGTTTGGCTCACAATATCCCGTTAAATAATAAAAATCACTGTCTTGCCGATAGGCGTATTCGGTATGACCACTGCGATAAGCCGTTTTTGCCGCGAAAAAAATCGCTACGGAATCTTTGCCTATGGCTTCAATTACTTTTTGTCGTCTTTGTTTATATTCGTTCATATTAATGTATCAAGGTTGAAGAACCTTGGCTCCTAGTGTTTTCTAAAAAATTTTGATGAATGGTTAATACCGCAAGACGCACAAATTCGACAATTTGCATAAAGGATTGCTCTTCTTCCTCACATTCAATAATGCCAAATTCCATCGAGCTAATTTTGGTAATATCCGCCAATGCTTGCGCACCATCACCGGTTAATAAAGTTTGCTGATAACGCTGGTTACGCAGGCCAATCACAAAACCAATACACCATTCATTCACACAATCTGCGCGCAGTTGCAGTGGCGCTTCATCATTGGGTAAGAGCAAACCAAATTCAAAATCAAAGCTGCTTAAGCCCACAATGGTTTGTTCCGCCAATTGCAAAAGCAGCGCGCGGACTTCTGGGTCTAAATGATCCCAGGCGTGATCGAAATGCCAAGCCAATTCTATCCAATCTTGTGGTTTACAATATTGTTCACCAACGATAAGACCACACCACAATCCATGCACGTACGATGGTGTGAATGGTGCCTCACATCGCGCAAGGGCTTGATTGATCAGTTCAAATGACGGTTGACTTTCCATAAGCTACATTATACTGTATTCATACTCCGCTGTAATGCAAGGATTGCTATGAGCATTATTGAACAACTCGCGCAACTTGAAGCCACGCTTCAAGAATTAAACCAAAAATCTCGCCGCTTAGCGCAAGAAAATCAGTCGCTCAAAAACCAATGTAACGCTTTAACTCAAAAAAATGATGCAGCAAAAAAGAAAGTTGCAAATATATTAAATCAACTAACAAAAATGGAACCCAACGATGCCTGAAACGCTTGAAATCACTATCCTCGGTAAACCCTTACGTGTCACCGCCTCAAACGAAAATGAACTCGACCACCTCCAAGGCGCCGCCCGCGCACTCGACCACAAAATGCACTCCATCCGCGCCCAAAACCAAACCGTCCCCTTAGAAAAAATAGCAATCATGGCCGCCCTCAACACGATGTACGAACTCCTACAACTCCAAGCCGAAAAACAACACACAGAACAAGCACTGTCCTCCAGCTTAAACCGCATAAAACAACTGGTAGACGCTTAATTTTTCAAACCAAAACCCCTACCCCTGGCATGATCCCCTTTGGAAATCGAAGATCTTAAATCCCCCCTGCCCCCCTTTCCAAAGGGGGGATCGTAAATTTCAAAATAAATGTCTAATAAAGCGTCTTTTTCGGCGGATAGGGGGGCGGTTTCAAAAGTTTTGCGCTAGGCTCTGCGGTAGCCAAGTTTTGCAACCGCACCCCTATACGACGAAAAAGACCACCTTTATGGTAGTAGGCTGAACCACAACGAATTCACTTAACACCTAAAACATTTAGTGGTATATTGAAATAGTAAGCATGAGCTACCAAGTCTGTTAAGAATATGTGTTTTAGAACTATATTTCTTTTAATTGGCGTTTGAGTAATAGTGTTTGTGGTGTGCAAGCCCATCATTGAATGGGAAGCCTAAAGCAAATCTCGAGAATGCCACCTGAACCAAAAGGTTCAAAACTCTCTTATCACTTGGGGGCCGTGCTTTACTTTTATCGTTACCTTTACCATGAATAAAAATGAACTGCGTCAACAACTGCGCATAAAACGCAATGCGCTCACCCCCGATCAACAGCAATTAGCCGCAAAGCGTGCTCATACTTTTGCAACCCAATTAAATCGCTATCGACTCAGCCAACACATCGCGTTTTATTTAAGCTTTGATAACGAGATTGATCCAAATACATTGTTATTACACGCACATCAAGCCGGAAAACATTGTTACCTACCCGTACTCCATCCAAGAAAAATCGGCACACTCGCTTTTATGCAACATAAACCCGGCGATAAATTAATTGCAAATCAATTTGGCATACTTGAACCTGAATATCACGAACAACACTGCTTTCCAACCTGGCATTTAGATCTAGTATTCATGCCCTTAGTCGCATTTGATCAACATCGCCGCCGCTTAGGCATGGGACATGGTTATTACGATAGAACTTTTGAATTTTTAAAAGATATGCCGGAACCGAAACCGTATTTGATTGGATTAGCATATCAAATGCAACAAGTAGAACACGTCCCCGTCGCAGCACACGATATTAATCCGCATGTGATTGTGACTGAAGATGGCGTTTTTTGAAGAGTCAGAGTTTCTTATATCAAGATAAATTGCAAAACTCTTCCACTGGGAATGTTCCAAACGGGTGGCCGGAGGTTTTGTTTTGGGGTGCATACCCCAAAACAATAACCGCAGGACGGGAGCCCGTTTGGACGGTACGCCCGATAAGAGTTTTGCCTCATTAAGAACTAATCGGCAATTTATTCGCAAAGTAAGTTTGTTGTGCTTTCTGCACTAATCCAGCCAAAATAATCACAGAGATCAAATTAGGGATCGCCATACACACATTCGCAATGTCTGCAAAATTCCAAGCCAAATGCAAAGGACTGAGCGATCCAAACACCACAAACAAAACAAAAATTAATCGAAATGGTAATATCGCCTTAGTGCCAATTAAAAATTGTATCGCCCGATCACCATAGTAAGCCCAAGCAATCATCGTAGTGTAAGCAAAAAATACCAGACCTAAACCAACAGTCCAAGCCCCCACCGTTCCAGCAATATTCCCAAATAATACTTGCAAGCCATTCTCAAACGCATGAGCCGATAAGCCTGCGCCAATGAGTCCTTCTGATGAACCTGCAACATTCCAAGCGCCAGTGATCACAATCACTAAACCAGTCATGGTACAAATCATCATCGTGTCGATCCAAGGACCGACCATACCCAATAATCCAGCATGCACTGAATAATTAGTTCGTGCGGCAGCAAGTCCGATCGGCGCAGTCCCAAGACCGGCTTCACTCGCAAACAATGCGCGCAATACACCATACTGTATCGCTAATCCCAATGCGGCGCCCCCCGCAGCACTTGGATTTAACGCGTAATTAAAAATTATTCCAAAAGCAGCTGGGATTTGATCCACATGAGAAATAAGGATTAGAAAACCCGCGCCACAATAAGCGAGCGCCATAAAAGGCACGACGATAGAGGCAATTTTCGCAATCCGTTTGACGCCACCTAAAATCACAACCCCGACTAATGCAGCAATAATTGCACCCACGATTAATTTATAATCTCCCACTGCAGGGATCACATAAATAAGTCCATCCACTACCGAATGGGTTTGAACCATCGCACCTGTGGTAATCGCCGCTAATAAAGTAAAAACTGCAAAAATACCGCCTAAAATCGGCATATTTAATCCATATTTCAGGGTATACATCGGGCCACCCGCAATTTCTCCGCTATCGTCTACGCGACGAAAATGGTGTCCCAATAAACAACAAGCAAACTTAATCGCCATACCTAACAGTGCGGTTATCCACATCCAAAATAAGGCGCCTGGGCCACCTAGGGTGATGGCTGTAGCAACCCCTGCAATATTACCCGTGCCTATGGTGCCTGATAACACGGTAGCCACCGCTTCGAAATTAGAGACCTCGCCTCGGCCGCCTTCTTTGGCGTCGATTTTTCCTAGCATCACTTTAAATGCATAGCGTGCATCACGAAACTGGATGCCGCGTAAACGGATGGTTAAATAAATCCCAGTACCTAACAATAAAATAATAAAGGGGTAACTACGTGCAATGCTGGCTAGATAATCGGTATAAAAATATAAGGCTTCCATCTTCATCGTCCTTAGGATAATGAGCGGATTATATGCTGAGTCGGATAAAAAATCGAGGTACTTTTAAGGAAATGGCGGAATGGTGGGTTCAGTTCCTTCAATCACCGCTTCTTTGTGGTGTTTTTTAACCATTTTGGAAATTTCTTCCACGCGCTCATAAGGGACGTCGACCAGCATGAGCACTTGGCCTGCTTCTATCGCATTTTGAAAATGATCCAGGCGGCTATTAGGGACATCTGCTGCGATCAGGGTGCCGGCTAATGCGCCTATCCCTGCGCCAGCAACGGTTGCACCTGTTAAAATAATCCAGCCAGCTAATACAGCATTAATGCCTGGGACAACCACCGCGATTAACCCGGCAACCAATCCTGTTGCACCGCCGACTAGTGCGCTGCGTTCTAATGCGGGAATAAAATCAGATTTTTCTAGAAAAGACGCTTCGGGCAAATTGCCAAGCTCAACGTCTTCACGGGCAATTAAGCCAATATGGCGCTCATCTATGCGTGCCAGTAATAACTCATTTACAATCCCTTTTGCATGATGCACATCGGGCAGTAAAAAATATAAACGACGTCTCATTGTTTATTCCTCAAAATCCAAAACCATGATATCCCAAATAAGCACCTATCAGTAAGTAAAATATGGCGCTGATGCGACAAGACCGATTGCTAAAGTTAAGAACCCTTTTCGAAATCACACTTGGCGAAAAGGTGATCAAGATACCCTTAAGAAAAGTCACCCACACCAGCAATGTGATCAGCAAACGCCAATCATAGACCCAAATGGTATGGATGAGGACCCAAAAAGTGCCCAGTATCAGGGTTAAAATAGCGCCTAGGAACATGGCTCCTTCATTGTTCACCAATGCGATTGCACGTTTACGAAATGAATCTGTATTAAATAGTATCGCTAGACTGACGATGAAAAAATAAACAGCGAAAAATTTGGCTAAAAAGATGGACATCTGCATATACACTCCTGTGATCATGATCTGTCAAAGATATAAGTATATCAGCAAATTGCTGGAGCAGAATTTTTATGAGCCCAAAGATATCGTAGGGACGCAGCATGCTGCGTCCAAGTGTATCTTGTGAAAATGTATGCATTCCGGGGAATTATCCATTGTTTTATCACCGTGGAATACACAAATTACTCTGCCGCCCCACCACCTGGACGCAGCATGCTGCGTCCCTACGAAAGTGGGGCATATTCTTTAGCCGGAGAGGCTATTCAGTGATGAGGAAGACTCATGATCCAGTTTTTGATAATTGTTTCCATTATTATTGTTGCTATTAGTCATGTTCGCTTCATGCTCAGCCTTTAGCGCGTTAACCACTTGATACATTTTAGTGAGGGCCGTTTTATTAGTCTCGGCCTGAATCATTTCCCAAGTGATATGCTTAGTTTTGCTTGCATAGGCACCGTTACCGAAGCGTCCTCGTCCTGGTGTTTTTGTTATCCAGTTTTCCAATGCTTGTTCGCTATTCACCTTTTCTAATTTTAAAAAATGGTTAGCATATTCCGCATCTACCCTACTTTGTTCTTCGGAGCATTGTGGGATGAGCTTATCGACAATACAACCATATGCTTCAGCAATAGGATAAGCATAAGGATACTCGCCTGAAAATTCTACATGCAATAGATTGAATAATTTCGGGAAAACCTGTTTTGCCAAGGTAGAAGTGAACACATACTCACCTTTATGTGAATAAAATACGCTGTGTGCTAGCCATAATTGATTGGTTCTTTCTTTAATGCTTTCAATATTTGCGCCGGATTGGTTAGCCGCCAATACCAGTTGGAGGATCTCATAGGCAATTCTACGCTGGAAATATAATCTTTCATTCCGAATTTGAGTATTTTTTTTATTGGGTTTGTGGGTTTGAAACCAATAAGTCAAATCATTAATCAGTGACTCTGCCTTAGAATTCTGTTTTGGTGTTTCTAAACCCGTGAGAATGTTCCTTTCATATTCGTAATTATCTGGAGGATAATTCACTGCGGTTAATAAATGCTGGTGTAATGGCATGGTCAGACCTCTTAAGCAATAGTATACAGCCAACATACTAATGTTATTTTCTTAAATTAGGCTTAAGAAGTAAAAAACCCGATGTTTGTGACATCGGGTTTTGGGTAGGGTGCCTAGCAGTGTCCTACTTTCACATGGGGAGACCCCACACTATCATCGGCGCTAAATAGTTTCACTTCTGAGTTCGGAATGGGATCAGGTGGTACCTACTCGCTATGGCCGCCAGGCATAAACTGTTTAACTGTTATGCGATTACTTTATGTAAACGCCTCTCAATCCAGCACTTGGACGCAACATGTTGCGTCCCTACGAAATGCGATTACTTTATATAAACGCTCTCTCAATCTAGCACTTGGACGCAACATGTTGCGTCCCTACGAAATCAGGTGTTCTATCACCTGATTTGGGATTAACAGCTTGGAATAAAACCGTCTTGATGGAGAAAAAATATGAATAAACTTAAGTGATATATGGTCAAGCCTCACGGTTAATTAGTACAAGTTAGCTCAATACATTACTGCACTTACACACCTTGCCTATCAACGTCGTCATCTTCAACGAACCTTTAGTGTCCTTACGGACAGGGAAATCTCATCTTGAGGTGGGCTTCCCGCTTAGATGCTTTCAGCGGTTATCCCGTCCGCACATAGCTACCCGGCAATGCCACTGGCGTGACAACCGGAACACCAGAGGTTCGTCCACTCCGGTCCTCTCGTACTAGGAGCAGCCCCTCTCAAATCTCAAACGCCCACGGCAGATAGGGACCGAACTGTCTCACGACGTTCTGAACCCAGCTCGCGTACCTCTTTAACTGGCGAACAGCCAGACCCTTGGGACCTGCTACAGCCCCAGGATGAGATGAGCCGACATCGAGGTGCCAAACACTGCCGTCGATATGGACTCTTGGGCAGT
>CAZPAA010000082.1:0-8028 GCA_964584425.1 uncultured Gammaproteobacteria bacterium
AATTAATAATATGCAGATCAGAAAGTTTTTGAATAAAAAATGGCATAAGGGTGAGTGTCAGATTAATTTTTCAGCATATAAAAAATTAGAAGCGCTGGGCCTGTTAGATTGCATAACTTCTTATCATGAACTAAAAACCATGCTGCATTATTTTGAAAATCATGAAAACATCCATGATATGTTATTAGATTATTTTGCCCCCACGGATACTTTTGTGAGCATGCTAAAAACTTTACAAAAAGAGCCCTATATTCCAGCGCATTTTTTAACTTTTGTAAAAGATCAAAAAGACAATCTTAGCTGGCAGCAATATCAATCTTTATTAGAATACAGCTTGCTCCTGCCTAATCCTAATGAATTTGATTTTTCTAAATTAGCACACCCTGGAATTTTGGCAGATGCCTATCACTATGCGTCTTTGTGCATGCAAGATGATATCACTGAATTAGTAAAATATACGCAGGACTCAACATTAAAACGTTACCGCATGCAATGTCTCGTTGAGGATTATATTTACTACTATATCGATATTTATTACAACTGCAAAACACAAAATTATTCTATGGCTTGGATCAGTTCGTACATGCAACGCTTGGTCAATTGGTTAGATGATGATTTGCGCTGGTGTTACAACCACCCCTTTAAAGCCATGACTTTGTTGATTGTCGGTCTAGGATTAGCGGTTATTCTCGAATTGTTTGCTCCAGTATTGATGGCAGCTGGTGCCATTGCCAGCAAACTTCAACTGCGTACGCCGGCTTGGTTTTCTGCAATAGGTTCAGCATCAACCTTACGCGGCGTGGGCTGGGTGACTCGGTTAATTATGGGTAAAAAACATCCCATTTTGCACTTTGCTAATAAAACCATTCATAACAGCGTGCACAATGGGCTGCGAGATTTAGATTTTGAAAAGATGGTTGAGGATATTAGCAAATTTAAAGCAAATAGTTCGAATTTAAACTTTAAAGAACTAAAAACACGATAAGGCAAAATTCTCAACCGCATGTAATTTAATTTGTTATACTACCCGGCATTATCAGTTAGAGGACTTCAACATGCGTAGAAAGGCAAAATCCCAGATTCATCGGAAACATCAGCATCATTTTAGAAAAAACCATAAAAATCAAAATGTTCAAAAAGAAAGTTTAACGCTTTTCGATAAGGTTACACTACAAACGAGCCATGTTTTGGAAAGCGCGAGCCACTATGTGCAACAAATCGCAACAAGCGCGCCGGCTTATATCAGCCAACTTTTGCCTTCGTTTCAGCGACAAAAGGTTACATTCTGGAATGGATGGCTTGAAAAAATGCTGAAAACTTTATTTCACACAGAAATTTTGAATAGAACACTCTCAGGTTTACCGACGATTGATGCAGCTGAGGTCAGCTTGCTTGTAAGTGAAATGAAAGAGGCTTTAAGCCCTTCATTTAAGCCGTTTCAATGGATGCCAGACTTAAACGATAATTGCGAGCAGCGCGAGAGCAGTTTGTACAATTATACTTGTGATCCCTATTTCTCTAAAATTGCGGATAAAGTTGCATACGCAGTAGCCGAGTGGGGCGCTTATATTGAACCTTCACAATTTTCTTCAGAGGTATTGCAAACTTGTCTTAAAGAGATGTTGACTGGTGAGCAGTTTAAAAAAACCATCGATCAATTTCAGCTTGATCAGCATTCTATGAATTTTTGTGAGGTAAAAAAAACTTTCCCAGGTGCTGATTATTTTATTGCATTATGGCGGACGTATGGATTTTCTGAAGAGCAATGTAAAGCGCTGACCGATAAATTTTATGACCAGCTCTCGGGGTGTTTTAATAGTACACAGAGCGAAGCTCAAAATGATTATCTTGATCCAGATTCAAAACAGGAAACTGGATTTTATGACTATATTAGTGGCCAAGAAACCAATGAGATGGGCCCAATCGAAAAAAGCATCCTATACGGCGCTTTGCTGATAGAAGCAACATTTGTGCTGTATTTTTGCACCAAGGCTTTGTGTTGTCCCAAGCAACAAGACGCCTGGAAGGCCGTTCTTGCAACAACGACTGTGTCAGTAGTAAGTGCCGGGTTTATCGCACTTGCGACTATGAAACCATGAGCTAACTTGACTAAATTGCTAGGCAAGTCATAGTTGTATGAAACCTTTTAAAAGAACCTTGTTAGGAGAACAGCGTGTCCAAACTTGCTTATGGCTTTGCAGCAGCGCTATTTTCTTTTACCGCATTGCTAGTATTTTTCCTTCTCGGTATGACTGAAGATAATAAAATTAGCATTACCAGTTGTGATGACTTCATTACTTTAGGAAACACTGAAGTAGGTAATTTAATAGAGGGTCATTATATATTGGCGGATGATATAGATTGCGGTAACCGTGAATTTAATACTATTCAGACTCCGTTTGCGGGCGTTTTAGAAGGGGATGGATTTACTATTTCTAATCTTGTTATTCCCTTAATAGAAACCCCAGGTTCTATCGTCAGTGGTGGTATATTTGCCGAAATAACTCCGTTACAGTGCGATCCCGGCGCACCCTGTGCAGCACCCCTAATTACAAATATTAAGTTTAATAATGTTACGATTATTACCAACGAGAAATATAATTATGCAGGGTTAATTGCAGGTCAAGTTTCAGGGACTCGGGAGCAACCTGCGATTATTTCTGATATTTCTGTTTCAAATCTGGAGATTAAGGGAGGTGGATTTCGGACTTTTTTTGGGGATTTTGGTGGCTTAGTGGGTAGCGCTAAACACACAGAATTTTTAAATATTAGTCTTGGTCCCATCATGCTGAATGTAGAGGATCTCAATAATAGAGGGGGAATCGCAGGATTTGCTGCTGATTCTGTGTTTTCAAATATCAGCGCTCATGGAGTTACTCTAGGCGGTTATAACTATACAAACCACTATGATATCAATCGTGGGGGCTCTGGGGGACTTGTAGGCACGGCGCAAAGTACAGATTTTTCAAATGTCGACTTAGCTTTGACAACAACGATCAGGAAAGGTATTTATACGGGCGGACTGATAGGTAAAGCCGAGGGCGTATCTACTATCAGGAGTATTAAAATTAATGCCATACTTGCGACAGACGGTGTATGTCGATATGAAGATTACTGTGCACAAGGCGGCCTTATTGGTCTAGTAGCGGAGGAAGGTGAAGAGCCAAACACTACTGTAATCAGTATCTATGAAACCACAGTCAAAGGAAAGATACAGGGGCAATTTAACACTGGCGGACTGATTGGAAAAATTAGCTTTTCTTCAGAAGTCATGATCAAGGATGCGTATACAGATGTTTATCTTCAAAAAGCAACTTCAAACGAGGATAGATACGCTGGCGGACTCATTGGACGAGCATTAGAAGAGGGCCCAGGAACTCAAGCACCTGTTATTTTTACCAGAGTATTTGCACTGGGGAAAATAGAGCTCATGGGTGAGGATTATGGGCGCGGTATTATTGGGCATAAAAAAGAAAAGGGCTCGACGCGTGTAAGCGGGGAATCTAGTTATTTTGATAATAGCAGCGCAGGTACAAACAAGGCGAATGCAGGAGATCCCATTTCTGAAGCAAAAAATTATGATCAAATGCGAGACAGTACTACCTTTTCTGGCTGGGAGGATATTGACAATAATCAAGGTGAACACATGTGGACATTCCCCGAAAATAGCACTCCTGTCCTAACCTTTGAGTTATAAGCGAAATTTGAAAATAATTTTCAAACCTATAATTAATGTAAATTTCAAAACCTGACGGTTTGATCCCTATAGAAATTAAATCGGGTATTAATATTCAGCAGAAACAATTACAAACATTGAAAAACTTTGTTAAGCAATATCAGTAAAGGTATGAAGCCCGGAACTTGGGGGCATATGATGCCCCCTCATTATCTAGGGAAAAACTTAAGGCAGCGGTGATACATCCGCTTTGGTATCGGTGTAGTATCTAAGAATACGTGTATCCTTCTCAACATATAAAACATAGGCATAGCCATTGTAAGTCACTGTGGTGACACCTAAGCCTCTATCATTGTTTGTGCGTATGAGATCACCATTTACTTTTTCACCTTTCGTCCATGATCCGCTGTACTGCGCTGTCTCATTGGATCTATAAATCGGATCTTCACCAGAGGCTTGGTAATAAATTTGGGTCAGGTACTCACCCGTGTTTGGGTCTAAAATTTGTGCAGTGCCTACTGGATTTTTAGAGGCTTTGATGGCGTCTTTTGGAATATCATTATTAAAATTCCACCAGGTATAGATTTCATTGCCATAGCCATGTTGTGGCTGATAGAAGTGACCCCTCATTTCAGCATTGACATCGCGAAGATACATTTCAACCCAATCTCCTGGCCGATCTTCGTTGAATGGGACAAATAAATGTGGCGCACCGTCAAATTTAGTAGTTTTAGATCCGGAGTAGTGATCGCTGGTATCATAATCAAATTTGCCACCATAACAAGCTAGGCCTGCAGAGGAGTCTACAGCGCCACAATTTGAAAAAGAAAATTTCTGCTTAGAATCTTGTTCATAATAAACGATCATCACTCTTCTTTCTTTATCTTCATCATCGGTATTTAAATCACCATGCGCATATTCTATTGCGGCAAAGTTTTTTAAATTTGCATCTAATTGAGTAAATTCTTCATTGCTGTTTTTATGACTGAAGAAAGCCTCGCTTTTCCATTTCCCGCTTTTTAAATCACTTAAAGAATTAACACCGTTGTAAATAAGTTCGTTGTTTGTGCTTCTACCAAAGACATAAAGTGAATTATTGAGTGTTGCAGGGACTGGCGTAACGCCATTGCCATGGATGAGCTGTGTGTCTAGTTGATAGGGGGCGCTCCAAATTAAGGTGCCATCCACGCCTGGTGTGCCGATAGAAAAATAGGTTTTGGTTTTATTCGCATCACGATGATAAAAAACCACCAAGCTGCCTTGATAGGCAATAGCCGTAGGGGTATGGATGATATCCGAATATGAGGTGACCATCCCAATAGCGCCATATACTGTATGTGTTACTAGAGAAATGACTAGTAAGCAAATGGAATTTAATAATTTTTTCATTATATTTATCCTTCTTTTAAGTGAAGCTAATAAGTAGTAAGATTTAGTTTGTACCATGCTTCCAACTCAGTTGCAAGTTAAATTATGTTGTAATAATCTTTTTTTATGACAAGATCTTTCTGGTAATATGCGTGATATTCCATATAAAGTTAGCTTTCTTGTACCCGCAACACCGCCAACGACTGATTTACCTGTATACCTGCAAAATATACGAGCATTTACTTGAAAATAACGTTCAAGGCCCTATAATTAATGTAAATTTCAAAGTCAGGGTTTGAAAATGACGGGTGTAAAAAGAAATCTATATGAATCAATTAGATACATGCTTAGCCATTTCCCTTGTGTCGCCATTATTGGAGCGCGACAAGTAGGGAAGTCCACGCTGATGCGCCAATTATTGCCTCACGCGTCTTTTTTTGACTTAGAAAGGGAAAGCGATTTTGCCCGCATTCATCGAGATACAGAGTTTTTTCTACGAGATAATCCCACCCCTTTATGCATTGATGAAGCGCAGCTTTGTCCGCAACTCTTTGAAGCCATGCGCGTTAAAATTGATGAAAATCGTAAACAACCTGGGCAATATTTGTTGAGCGGATCAAGCTCACCAGAACTGTTAAATAATATCAGTGAAAGCTTGGCGGGGAGGGTGGCCATTGTTGAATTAGGTACTTTTACCATCGCAGAGTCTGCTTTGCAAAGCGTGCCTTCGTTTTATTCACATTTACAATCTGGGGATTTTACCGGGATTGATAAACTGCAAAATCATATAACCAAAGATCAACTATATGAAGCTTTGCTGTATGGTGGATATCCTGAGCCCTTTTTAAAACGCTCAGAAAAACAATTTTATGATTTATGGATGGAGAATTATTTTCGTACTTATATTGATAGAGATATACGACGTTTGTTTCCGCAGTTAAATATGGATGCTTATAAACGATTTATAAGAATGCTTGCGTTTGCTTCTGGTGATTTAATTAATATATCCAATTTTGCCATGTCATTAGATGTTTCTCAACCGACGGCTAAATCATATTTTGATATTGCAGAAGGCACATTTTTATGGCGAAGAATACCGAGTTTTCAAGATAATCAGATGAAGAGTCTCATCAAAATGCCAAAAGGGCACTTGCGTGATACCGGACTCATTCATTATTTGCTTAATATTAATAATATAGAGCAGTTAAAATCACATCCTCAATATGGAAAAATATGGGAAGGATTTATTATTGAACAAATCCTGAAAAATTGTGATGCGCTAATGATTAAACACAAAGCTTATTTTTATCGCACCCGCGCTCAAGCGGAAATAGATTTAATTTTAGAAACTCCAAACGGTTTAATCCCTATAGAAATTAAATCGGGTATTAATATTCAGCAAAAACAATTACAAACATTGAAGCACTTTGTTAAGCAATACCAGTGTCCCATCGGCTGTGTTATCAATCATTCGGATAAGATCATATTTTTAAGCGAAGATATTATTCAAATTCCAGCGCATTTTATTTAAAGGATCCATGCTAATCAATGAGGGTAGGATTATAAAACCTGTGATTATTGTTATAATCACAGTAAGCATTAGAGGCTTACTGTTCAATCTGCCAGAGCGGATTTCAATCATAATCTTCTTTGGAATTATCGAATCATAATATAAGCAAATATAAAAAATGCAGCGACAATATTAAGAACCCAGCCAATGGAAATCATTTCTTTTAGAGGATTTCAATTTGTCAAAGAGGCTTGCGATTCTTGCTTCAAACCGATTAATATAGATAAATGTTCTTTTATATCACTTACAAATTTCTCAACATCAGCATCTGTAAAATAAATACTGTGATTTGCAATTTCATTAAGCACTAGATGTTTTCCATAATCTTGATACGAGCAATTTGCTAGCCCATCCTTAGAACAACTTTGATAATATTTATCATTATGTTCCAGAGCAAATGCTTTCGCATGCTGTCTAAGCACATCCCATTTGTAAGATTTTTTATCATCATTACCATAATCATTTAATATATCTAATAAAACCTGGATAAAATTCTCGTCTGTTATTTCTTGTCGTTGCGCGCGGCGCGGCATGCTTTTAGCCCATCGATAGAGGCTGTAAATTCCAAGTGACACAAAAGGTATCAATTCGCGATAGATAGTTTCGCCATGAACATTCCTTTCATAAGAAAGCCCTGCTCCGGGGCTACAACAATAATTAGTGTTATTAATAGCATCTTTTAAAGTTTCCGCCTTAAAGATTTTATCCAAATCATCTTTAAAAACTCTTTTAGCGTGCTCAAATATTGAAGCAGAAATACTTTTGATATCATTATCATTACGTTCGGATGCAATCAATATGCCATACTCTGATGATGTTAAAGTGATTTTTTCTAATAGCTCGATGTCTTTCATAAAGCCTCGGTTAGTATGATATTAATTTGTTTAAATTTATATCATACAGCAATAACATTAGCTCAACATTAAAAATAAATAAATTAATTTCCGAGTAGTATAATTATCAGTATGTGTTATTATATGCTAATATCAAAATAATAAAAGGATTTAAATCATGTCTGACATCGTCATATATAAGGCCAAAGATGGCCATATCGAACTTAATGTTAATTTATCCGATGATACTCTTTGGTTGTCCCAACAGCAAATGGCTGATTTATTTGCGACTAAACGCCAAGCCATCACCCGGCATTTAAAAAATATCTTTATTTCCAACGAGTTGGATGAAAATGCAGTATGTTCCATTTTGGAACATACTGCCGCAGATGGCAAAGCTTATAAAACCAAGTTCTATTCCCTAGATGCAGTTATATCTGTCGGTTATCGGGTTAATTCTAGCCAAGCAACTCAATTCAGGATTTGGGCAACCCAAGTCCTTAAAAGCCATCTCATCCAAGGATATACGCTATATGAACAACGCTTGTCAGAACGAGGTTTAAATGAACTAAAGCAGTCTA
>CAZPAA010000083.1:0-7917 GCA_964584425.1 uncultured Gammaproteobacteria bacterium
TGGATATTTGTGTTGCTTTATCCCTTGGTGCTATTAACCAACGCTTTAGTCAATGGCATTTTACATTTGTTTGGCATGCGTAAACCGGCCTTAGATTCCGAACATGTCACGATAGAAGAATTACGTACGATTGTTGCGGAACACAGCAAAAGTATTCCCGTTCAAAGTAAAAATATTTTACTCGCATTGATTGATCTCAAAGAAATGACGGTCGATGAAATCATGGTTCCGCGCAATGAAATCACCGGCATAGATTTACAAGAAGACTGGCAAACCATCAGCATGCAACTCGCGCACAGCCAGCACACCCGTTTGCCTTTATTTAATGACACAATTGATAATGTCACGGGTATGCTACATATGCGTGATTTAGTGTCGTTATTTAATAAAGCGAGTTTTAACAAAGAAGGTTTGATGGATTCTGCGGAAGAAGTGTATTTCGTGCCGGAAGGTACGGCGCTGATGACGCAGTTGATGAATTTCCAAAATAGTAAAAAACGTATTGGTTTAGTGGTGGATGAATATGGCGATATTCAAGGCATAGTGACACTCGAAGATATTTTAGAGGAAGTGATTGGTAAATATACGACGGATATTTCTTCCGAGACTAAATTTGTACACCCGCAAGAAGATGGCACATTTGTGATTGATGCAACCATGGCGATTCGTGAATTAAATCGCATGATGAGTTGGGAATTGCCGACAGAAGGCGCTAAAACCTTAAGTGGCGTGATTATTGAATATTTAGAAGTGATCCCACATCCTGGTACTTGCTTGCGCCTGAATGGTTATCCGCTCGAAGTGTTGACCGTCAGAGATAATAAGATTGATACCGTGCGGATTATCCCGAATTTACGTGTCGAATCTAATGATTAACCCAGCAATCACTTTTCGCCCTTCATTCGCGAGCAAATTATAAGTCCGGCACGCAGCCTGCAGATTCATCATTTCAACGCCGATATTTTTTTCATAAAAATCGAGTAGTTGTTCTGTTGTGAACAGATTAAGCGAAGACCCAATCAAAACCAGCTCTGCGTCGTGTTCGAATAAAGTTTTTAAATGTTCATCCCAAGGTAATACAGATTTTGGTGTAACAATAATCGAATGATGATAGGGCAAATGATTCACCCATACCGTATTGTTTTCATAACCCGTAATGAGTAATTCGGTTAATGGATGATCTTCACTTAATTGCATATTTTCCCTCGGTTCTTTAGAATAAAACAGGACTTCAAACCGACGTGATCCCCCTTTGAAAAAGGGGGTGCCCGCGTCTAGCGGGGGATTTTAAGATCTTTGTGTATAATCAAACATCTTAAAATCCCCCCCCGCCCCCCTTTTTCAAAGGGGGATCACACAGCTGTAAAACACAAATTACAGCTTAACATTACAAGGACGTACATGCAAAAAACTATTCTGCATCGCGCAGTGCCCGCGATTCCACAAGCTTTTGCAGCTATGCATCCGGTTTTAGCACGTATTTATGCCGCACGTGGGATGGCGCCGCAGGCGTTGGAATTGAAAACCCAGCATTTGTTACCGTTTTATGATTTAAAAGACATTGATAAAGCGGTGGAGATTTTGGGCGAGGCGCTCAGAAAACAGCAGCGTATTTTATTTGTCGGAGATTTTGATGCCGATGGTGCGACCAGCGTCACCGTGGGCGTGCGTGCGCTAAAACTCATGGGTGCGCAGCATATTTTTTATTTAGTGCCGAATCGTTTTGAATTTGGTTATGGTTTAACCCCGGAAATTGTTAAAGTTGCACAAACGTATCATCCCGATTTAATTATCACTGTAGATAATGGCATTTCGAGTATTGAAGGTGTTGCGTACGCGAAATCGCAAAATATTCAAGTATTAATTACCGATCATCATTTGCCCGCAATGCAATTACCCAATGCCGATGCGATTGTGAATCCTAATCAACAAGATGATCATTTTGCAAGTAAACATTTAGCCGGCGTTGGCGTGATTTTTTATGTGATGTTAGCTCTGCGCACGCATCTTCGTACATTGCAATGGTTTACCCAAAACAACATTCCAGAGCCTAATTTAGCCTGTTTATTAGATTTAGTAGCACTGGGCACCGTCGCAGATGTGGTGGCGCTTGATCACAATAATCGCATTCTGGTGCACCAAGGTTTAGCGCGCATTAAAGCAGGGCATGGCTGTGTGGGCATCAAAGCATTATTGCAAGTGGCGCAGCGAAACGGTGAAAAAATTTCAGCGAGTGATTTAGGCTATGCTATTGCACCGCGCTTAAATGCAGCAGGTAGGTTGCAAGATATGTCTTTAGGGATTGCCTGTTTATTATCAGACAATATGCAAGAAGCGATCGACATGGCTTTGCAACTGGATACCCTCAATCAGCAACGTAAAAGTTTAGAAGCGCAAATGAAAAATGAAGCGATGGCGATGATTGATGATGTTGCCTTGGGCGATAGAGAAAAACTCCCCGCAGGCATTTGTTTGTATGATCCCAAATGGCATCAAGGTGTGGTCGGTATTTTAGCAGGACGTATTAAAGAACGCTTGCAACGCCCGGTGATTTGTTTTGCAAAAATCAGCGAGCAAGAATTAAAAGGATCGGCGCGGTCGATTCCTGGATTACATATTCGTGATTTATTAGAAAGCATCAAATGTCATCATCCAGAACTTATCGTTAAATTTGGCGGACATGCGATGGCTGCTGGACTTAGCATTTTACCCGAGCATTTCACTCAATTTAGTGCACAATTTAATACGATGGTTGAGCATTTAATCTCGAGCGAACAATTAGCCGGGTTTATTGAAACCGATGGTGAATTAACCGCCGATGCATTCTCCTTAGAATTAGCTGAAACTTTAAAAAACGCCGGCCCTTGGGGGCAAGCTTTTCCAGAACCTTTATTCGATGGAGAATTTGAAGTCATCGATCAGCAAATCCTAGCGCAAAAACATATCAAATGCTTACTGCGCCCGGTTAACTCCGAATTGGTATTAGACGCCATCGCATTTTTTGTTAACTTCGAAACTTGGCCCAAGGCAGCCCATCGCATACGTGCCGTGTATCGCCTCGACGTCAATGAATTCCGAGGACAAAAAAAATTACAATTAATGGTCGAAGATTGTTTTTTTGCATAAATGCGACTAGTCTATAGCCATTAGAACCCTTACAAGGGTAAGTCATTAACTTTAATAAAAAGGATTTTTAAAATGAGCGAAAATGAAGTTTTAGTCGTTGTTTCTAAAATTAAAGATTATATTCGTAAACAATCTGAAATGAACACCGCAGGCACCGTTGCACCCAAGTTGTCTGAATTGATTCGCAAACTGTGCGACAATGCAATTGAATCCGCACGTAAAGATGGCCGTAAAACAGTGATGGAAAAAGATTTCGCAGATAGATAAGTTTAGATCCCCCTTTGAAAAAGGGGGTGCCCGCTTCGGGCGGGGGATTTAAGATCTTTGTGTATAATCAGACATTTTAAAATCCCCCCTGCCCCCCTTTTTCAAAGGGGGATTTTCAAGTCAAAACTCAGTCTTCAATCCTTGCTCAGTTCTATGCCGCGCCAACGCCAGCGCAATCAACCTGTCCAACAATTCTGGATAGGGGATCCCCGAAGCCGCCCACAATTTAGGATACATACTGATCTTGGTAAAACCCGGAATCGTATTAATCTCATTAATCAATAATTCCCCATTTTCACGCATAAAGAAATCAACCCGTGCCATTCCTTCACAACATAAAACTTTAACCGCATCAATGGCTATTTTTTGCAGCTCGATGGTTTTATTCTCAGGTAAAGAAATTGGGATCTCAAAACGAGCGCCATTATCATCAAGATATTTAGCTTCGTAGGAATAAAAATCATGCGTAGGAATCAGCTCGCCGGGCAATGAGGCAATCGGGTCTTCATTGCCTAATACGGCACATTCTAATTCCCTACCGTTGATATATTCTTCAATCAAAATTTTTCGATCATATAAAAAAGCCTTTTCTATCGCTGCATAAAATTCAGTTTCATTCATAACTTTACTAATGCCGACGGAAGAACCTAAATTGGCGGGCTTCACAAAAAAGGGTAAGCCCAACGTTTGTTTGATTTTCTCAAATGAATAATCCTGTTTCTCATGACGATGAATCGTTAAAAATTTCGCAATCGGAATACCCGCATCGCGCACAAAACGTTTCCTCACCTCATTATCCATGCCATTGGCGGAACCTAAAACGTTCGAACCGGCAATGGGGATGTCTAACAATT
This sequence comes from uncultured Gammaproteobacteria bacterium, assembly GCA_964584425.1. Classification (GTDB taxonomy): domain Bacteria; phylum Pseudomonadota; class Gammaproteobacteria; order JABCZS01; family JABCZS01; genus JABCZS01. Next base: position 4,248 of record CAZPAA010000083.1, read on the forward strand.
TTAATAAACCTTGGACAGTGCCGTCTTTGCCAAATGTACCGTGTAATACGGGGAAAATCACATCGAGTTTGAGTGATTTTTGTAATTCTTTATGAGCGTAGGGGGTGAGGCCTGCGTTTTCGCCGTGTGGAGTGAGGGCGATGTCTTCTTGTTGACCGTGGAAGCGGATAAGTTTTGGGTTGTCTGCGTTGCTTAAGAATTGTTGATTATCTCGCAAGTGCCAGCCGCCGGTTTTGTCTATGCCGATTAGGGTGATGTCGTATTTGTTTTTGTCTAGGGCGTCAAAAACACTTTTGGCGGAAATGAGAGAGATTTCATGTTCAGCGGATTTGCCGCCAAAGAGGATTCCCAAACGTATTTTTTGATTACTCATTATAGCTGCGCCTGCTGATAATTTTCTAAGCCGATGCGATCGATTAGATCGAGTTGTGTTTCTAGCCAGTCGATGTGTTCTTCTTCACTGGTTAGAATCGCGCTTAATAAATCTCTGGAAACATAATCTTGTACGCTTTCGCAGTAGGCGATTCCGACTTTTAGATCGGCTACTGCTTTTTGTTCGACTTTTAAGTCGCAGCTGAAAACTTCTTTGGTGTTTTCACCGATGAGGAGTTTGCCGTAATCTTGTAAGTTGGGTAAGCCGTCTAGGAATAGGATGCGTTCGATGAGGGTGTCGGCGTGTTTCATTTCGTCGATGGATTCGTGGTATTCCTTTTCATTCAATTTACTTAAACCCCAGTGTCTAAACATTCTGGCATGTAAAAAGTATTGGTTAATGGCTACGAGTTCGTTACCTAATACAGTATTGAGATGTTGAATGACGGTTTTGTCGCCTTGCATGAATTCTCTCCTTAGATTTTGATGATTGGCGTAGTTTAACAGAGCTACGTGGGATTTGCGATTTTCTTCTGAAGCGAGTACATTAACGCTTTTAAAATATTAAGAGGAACTTCGCATGGACTTTTTTATTAATACCGCATTAGCCGCAGACACAGGCGCAGCACCCGCAGGTTCAGGCTATTTAGAAATTGCTATGTTAGTGTTTTTTGTGGCGATTTTTTATTTAATGATTTGGCGTCCGCAAGCTAAGCGTGCTAAAGATCACCGTAATTTAATGTCCTCAATCACCGTGGGTGATGAAGTGGTTATCAATGGTGGATTAGTTTGTAAAGTTAATAAAATCAAAGATGATTTGTTGGTAGTCTCTATTGGCGATAATAATAATGTTTTTTGCCAAAAACATGCGGTGACTTCTGTATTGCCTAAAGGCACGTTGAAATCGCTTGAGGAATAACTAAATAAGATGGCACTCAATCAATATCCTTTATGGAAAAATTTACTGATTAGCACAGTTGTGATACTGGGTGTCATCTATGCTTTGCCGAATTTATTTGGTGAAGATCCGGCGATTCAAATTTCTGCATTAAAAGGCGCGGTGAATGAGCAAGCGTTGACGCAGATAGAAAAAACCCTACAAGACGCAAAAATTCCCCATCACACTGAATCGACAGAAAATCGCGTATTGGTACGATTTGAAAATGCAGATGACCAATTGGTTGCACGAGATTTAGTTGCGAAAGATTTAGGCAACGATATGGTAGTCGCCCTGAATTTGGCGCCGAGTACGCCGCAGTGGCTGCGTTATTTGGGCGCAACACCCATGAAGCTGGGTTTAGATTTACGCGGTGGTGTGCATTTTCTGTTAGAAATTGATATAGCATCGGTTGAAGCGCGGCATCTTGAAGGTTATTTAACGGATGTGCGCACCAGATTACGTGATGAAAAAATTCGCTATCGTGGCATTAGCCTTGAAAACCAGCAATTAGTGATCCGATTTGATGATGAAGCATCTGGGCGCTTGGCATTGTCTTTACTGAATTTAGATTTCCCCGGTTTAGAATTATTACCGCATCAATCAGGCCAATTGCATACGATCGAAGGTGGCTTATCTGAACTCGAAATGCGCGAGACTTTGAATTTTGCAGTGAATCAAACTATGACCACGCTGACCAATCGCGTGAATGAATTAGGCGTTGCAGAAGCGCTGGTGCAACGGCAAGGCGCTAATCGCATTGTGGTTGAATTACCCGGCGTGCAAGATACCGCGATGGCGAAAGATATTTTGGATAAAATGGCCACCATCGAATTTCGTTTAGTGCATGAACAAAGCGCGGGCGGTGAGGTTTTGTATGAACGTAATGGCACACCCGTCAATTTACAGCGTCAAGTGGTGTTAACAGGCGATTCTGTCGTGGGCGCACAATCTGGTTTTGATGAATTTGGCAAGCCGGCAGTTTTTATTCAACTCGGCGGCGATGCACGCGCGTTTTCTCGCATCACTGGGGATAATATTGGTAGACCCATGGCGACCATTTACATTGAAAGTCGCTTTGTCGATAAAATTGTTAACGATAAAACGATACGTACGGTTGAGCAAACTAAAGAAGTGGTCAGTGTCGCTACGATCAATTCCGCGTTGGGTAATCGTTTTCAAATTACAGGTTTGTCTAGCAATGATGAAGCGCGCACATTAGCCTTATTATTACGTGCGGGTGCATTACCTGCGCCGATTGATATTGTTGAAGAGCGTACCGTAGGTCCAAGTTTAGGGATCGATAATATTAAAGCCGGCATTTGGTCAACGCTTGCGGGCTTAAGCCTCGTCTTATTATTTATGCTGTTTTATTACCGTACCTTTGGTTTGATTGCCGATATCGCTCTCATTATCAATTTAATTTTAATTATTGCGATTTTATCAGTATTAGGTGCAACGCTGACGCTCCCCGGTATTGCCGCAATCGTATTAACGCTTGGGATGGCGGTCGATGCCAACGTCCTTATTTTCGAGCGGATCAAAGAAGAAATTAAACAAGGCAACACACCACAAGGGAGTATTTACGCAGGATTTGAGAAAGCGTTTGTAACAATTGTGGATGCGCAGCTCACCACATTTATTGCAGCGCTTGCATTATTTTCTTTGGGCAGTGGTCCGGTGAAAGGTTTTGCGGTGACTTTGATTATAGGCTTAATCACCTCTGTATTTACCGCGGTCATGGTTTCGCGCATGATCGTGAATCGATGCTATGGCAAGCGCAATGTTGAAAAATTATCCATAGGAATATAAATGCGATTATTGAAATTACCGATTGATTTTTTAAGTTATCGTAAGCTCACTGCAATGGTTTCTGTGGTGCTAATCATTGGCTCAGTCTTTTTTTTAGTGGTGCGTGGCCTTAATTTCAGTTTAGATTTCACTGGTGGTACGGTGGTTGAGGTGACTTATCCTGAATCCGTGGATGTCACTGTTGTGCGCGATACGTTGGCACAAGCTGGATTTGAAGATGCGGTGGTTCAACATTATGGTTCGACACAATCGGTATTGATTCGTTTAGCGCCACAAGAAACCCAAGGTGTTGCAGTGGGGCAAGCGATTTTGGGCGTGCTTAAAGCACAAAACCAAAAAGTTACGTTAATGCGTGCAGATGAAGTCGGTGCGCAAATTGGTAAAGAAATGGCGGAGCAGGGGGCGCTCGCGATTTTGATCGCATTAATCGGTACTGCAATTTATATTGCCGTGCGTTATGAATATCGTTTTGCCATTGGTGCGGCGATTGCGTTGATGCACGATCCTTTAGTGATCTTAGGCATTTTTGCCATGACCCAAATAGAATTT
>CAZPAA010000084.1:0-5820 GCA_964584425.1 uncultured Gammaproteobacteria bacterium
CCGCGACCCCCGGCGTGACAGGCCGGTATTCTAACCAACTGAACTACCACTCCAGAAACTCAAATATGGGTGCTGAGGGGATCGAACCCCCGACATTCGCCTTGTAAGGGCGACGCTCTACCAGCTGAGCTAAGCACCCGCAATATACTATATACTATCCCCCTTTTAAAAAGGGGGGTTGGGGGATTTAAGATCTTTATGTGTAATCAAACATCTCAAATCCCCCGCCCGAAGCGGGCACCCCCTTTATAAAGGGGGACCTACTCGAGGATCCTGATTTATGCAACAACAACACCCTTTTCCAAAGGGGGATAGTCTAAAGATGACGTAGTTTATCGGATATTTAGTGCTTACTCAAGTGGTCGCTTGCAGTTTCTTGTAGGGATAACACGTGCGACGGCGAAACGGATGTATCGTTTTTTAACAAGGGTATAGGCATACTACTTAAAGCAATTTGTAACACTTCATCTATCCAACGTACGGGCTTAATTTCAAGACTTTGTTTGATGTTCTCGGGAATTTCTTTTAGGTCACGCACATTTTCTTCGGGGATCACGACGGTTTTAATGCCGCCACGTGCTGCTGCAAGCAGTTTTTCTTTTAAGCCACCAATCGGTAACACTTCTCCACGCAAAGTGATTTCGCCGGTCATTGCAACGTCTGCACGTACGGGAATTTGCGTAAGGGCGGATACGATCGCGCTGCACATGCCGATGCCTGCACTGGGGCCATCTTTCGGTGTACCCCCTTCTGGCACGTGGATATGCAAATCGTTTTTTTCATAAAAATCTAAGGGAATACCTAGGCTCTGACTGCGACTACGTACAACCGTCATTGCGGCTTGGATGGATTCTTGCATCACGGCGCCAAGTTTGCCGGTGCGACTGATTTTGCCTTTACCAGGAACTGTTGCAGCTTCAATGGTCAATAATTCACCACCTACTTCGGTCCAGGCTAAACCATTGACTTGTCCAATCCTGTCATCAGATTCTGCTAATCCAAAACGAAAACGTCGAACGCCTAAGTAATCTTCTAAGTTTTTACTGGTGATGGTTGTTTTGGCTTTCTTCTTAGTGATTAATACCTGCTTCACGACTTTGCGACAAACCTTCGCGAGCTCACGCTCTAAATGTCGAACGCCCGCTTCACGCGTGTAATAACGAATAATATCTTTAACTGCGGCAGGCCCAATGCTAATTTCTTTATTTTTCAAGCCATTTTGCGTCAATTGTTTAGGAATTAAATATTGCAGCGCGATATTCAGTTTTTCATCTTCGGTGTATCCGGCTAGGCGGATCACTTCCATTCTATCTAACAATGCAGGTGGAATATTTAAAGTATTACTGGTTGCAATAAACATCACATCGGATAAATCATAATCGACTTCCATATAATGATCATTGAAAGTATTGTTTTGCTCGGGATCTAATACCTCTAATAATGCAGAAGCGTGATCGCAACGAAAATCCGTCGACATCTTGTCAATTTCATCTAATAAGAATAAAGGATTGCGCACTTTCACCTTGGCCATTTTTTGAATGATTTTCCCGGGTAATGCGCCAATATAAGTACGGCGATGACCGCGAATTTCAGCTTCATCATGCACGCCGCCTAAAGAAATACGCACAAATTCACGCCCGGTTGCATTGGCTATCGATTGTCCCAATGAAGTTTTACCAACGCCTGGTGGTCCCACTAAACAAAGTATCGGGCCTTTTTGTTTTTTCACGCGTTGGCCGACGGCCAAATATTCAGTGATCCGCTCTTTCACTTTTTCAAGACCGTAATGATCCTGATCAAGCACTTCTTGCGCTTTTGCTAGATTTTTTTGTAATTTTGATTGTTTTTTCCAAGGCACGCCAAGAAGCCAATCAATGTATGTACGAGAAACGGTCGCTTCTGCGGACATCGGTGGCATTTGTTTTAATTTACTAAGTTCAGAGAGCGCCTTAGTTTGCGCTTCTTTACTCATACTTGCGGCTTTTATTTTAGTCTCAAGTTGCGCGAGCTCATTGTTTTGATTTTCATCGGCATTCAATTCTTCCTGAATGACTTTCATTTGTTCATTGAGGTAGTAATCGCGATGGTTTTTTTCCATCCGCTCTTTCACTTTGCCACGAATTTTTTGCTGCATTTGCAAGGATTCAATCTCACGCTCGAGTAAAACCATGATCGTTTCTACACGATGTGGAAGAGAAAATTGTTCGAGTATTTCCTGCTTTTGTTCGATTTTAACTGGCATTTGTGAAGCAATGGTATCGATTAAGCGCGCAGGCTCGCCGATACTGGCTAGTGCATTGACCATTTCTGGAGGAATTTTTTTGTTAAGCTCAACGTATTGCTCAAACTGGGATAATACCGAGCGGATCACGCCCTCTTCTTCTTCAAGTACAATATCATCTTCTTCGATTAAGGTGACGCAAGCACTTAAATAGGGGTCGACTTGCGTATATTCTTCAACCTTTCCACGTGCACGGCCTTCAACTAATACTTTAATGGTACCATCAGGTAATTTCAAAATTTGCAAAATCGTAGCAAGACAGCCCACGTTGTATAATTCGCCCACCGCAGGATCTTCATTTTTAGATTCTTTTTGCGCAACGAGGAAGATTTCTTTGTTGCCCGCCATGGTTTCTTCCAACGCTTTGATAGAACGCGCGCGTCCTACAAACAATGGCAATACCATAAAAGGGAAAACGACAATATCACGAAGTGGAACGACACAAGCTTCAATTTTCATTAAGATTTTTCACGCCCTTTTGCTGTTTTTTGCGGATTATCATAGATGACGAGTGGTTTAGAATCGCCTTTAATGACACTCTCATCAATGACCACTTTGCTCACATCATTTTGTGATGGTAAATCATACATGGTGTCTAAAAGTATATTTTCAAGGATCGAACGTAATCCACGTGCACCCGTTTTGCGTTTCATCGCAAGCTCTGCAATTTCTTGCAAGGCATTGCCTCTAAACTCCAATTCAACCCCTTCCAAATTAAATAAGGTTTGATATTGTTTTGTCAGTGCGTTTTTAGGTTCGGTTAAAATGCGCACTAAAGTTTCAATATCAAGATCATCGAGTGTTGCAACTACGGGTAAACGACCCACAAATTCAGGAATAAGCCCATATTTAATTAAATCTTCAGGCTCTACTTGTCCGAGTAATTCATTTTGCGATTTACGATCATCTTTAGCGCGAACTTGTGCGGCGAAGCCAATACCATTTTGCTCAGAACGCTCACGGATCACGCGTTCCAGTCCTTGGAATGCACCCCCGCAGATAAATAAAATACCAGAGGTATTAACCTGTAAAAATTCCTGCTGCGGATGTTTGCGTCCACCCTGTGGTGGTACAGCGGCAACCGTACCTTCAATCAGTTTTAATAAAGCTTGCTGTACGCCTTCGCCAGAGACATCGCGTGTAATCGACGGATTATCCGATTTACGAGAAATTTTGTCGATTTCATCGATGTAAACAATGCCGCGTTGGGCTTTTTCTACATCGTAATCACATTTTTGCAGGAGTTTTTGAATAATATTTTCTACGTCTTCACCCACATAACCAGCTTCAGTTAAGGTGGTTGCGTCTGCCATGGTAAAAGGCACATTCAGTAAACGCGCCAGCGTTTGTGCGAGTAAAGTTTTACCACTACCGGTTGGGCCGATTAAAAGGATATTAATTTTGCTTAGCTCAACAATTTCATCTTTATGGGTGAGGTTTTCATGTCCCAAACGTTTGTAATGGTTGTAAACCGCAACCGAGAGTACTTTTTTCGCTTGCGTTTGCCCAATCACATATTCATCAAGAATGCGATTAATATCTTGCGGGGTGGGTAACTTTTCAATGGCTTTGACATCTTCTACATCTTGAATTTCTTCGCGAATAATATCATTGCATAGTTCAACACATTCATCGCACACATAAACTGAAGGACCCGCGATTAATTTACGTACTTCATGTTGACTCTTTCCGCAAAAAGAACAATAAAGTAATTTTGTTTGATCTGATTTATTGTCGGCCATGCCCGTCTCCGTCAACTACGTTCTTGTAACACTGAATCAACTAGACCGTATTTTTGTGCTTCTTCAGCGCTTAAAAAACGATCTCTATCAGTGTCTTTGCTCACCTTTTCTATTTTTTGCTTGTTATGATGAGCCAAAATTTTATTTAAGCGTTCGCGTATTAATAATATTTCTTTCGCATGAATTTCAATATCACTGGCTTGCCCTTGGACGCCGCCCAAAGGTTGGTGGATCATCACGCGTGAATTAGGCAGTGCATAACGTTTTTTCGCTGCACCTGCTGCTAATAATACTGCGCCCATGCTTGCGGCTTGGCCAATACAATATGTATTCACATCAGGTTTGATGAATTGCATCGTATCGTAAATAGCCAAGCCTGCAGTCACAGAACCGCCAGGAGAATTGATATATAAACTAATGTCTTTGTCAGGATTTTCAGATTCTAAAAATAGCAATTGCGCGACAATTAAATTCGCCATGTGATCTTCAACTGGACCAACCAAGAACACTACACGCTCTTTCAATAAACGGGAGTAAATATCATACGCACGTTCGCCGCGTGCGGATTGTTCAACCACCATGGGCACCAAAGTCGACATGATGTCATTGTGAATATTATTCATGTGCATATATTATCCTTAAAAATGATTAGATATCCCCCTTTGGAAAAGGGGGTGCCCGTTTCGGGCGGGGGATTTTGAGATGTTTGTTTATACACAAAGATCTTTAAATCCCCCCGCCCCCCTTTTTCAAAGGGGGATCTCTATTATTCTTCCGCGTTCATCAGTTGTTTATAAGGCACTTGAATCTCATTACGCGTAATTTCCTGCAATAACTGATCCAAAGCCTGCTCCTCCAACACCAACGATGACACAGGATTCAAACGCTTTTTGTCCTCAAAAAACCAGCGTAGCATACCTTCCGGATCCTGGCTATTGCGCGCCATATTCATCACAGCCTCTTGAACCTTCTTCGGATCAACCTGGATATTATGCTCTCTAATAAATTGACCTAAAAGCAAGCTGTACGACACTCTTTTCACTGCTTCAGCGTGCATGCTCTCTTCTGAGTTTTTAATATCAGACGGCATACGTGGGTCATCTACATTATCTTGCAATACTTTTAATTCATTTTTAATCAGCGAAGGTGGCACTTCAATCGGATTAGCCGCCGCTAATTTTTCTAACAACACTTTATGCAGGTCGCGACGAATTTTTTCATTGGCTTCACGCTGTAGATTTTCGCTAATCTTCTCGTGCAATTCAGCCACATTACTATTTTCGCCCATGCCTAAGGTTTCACGACAAAAGGCATCGGTGATTTCAGGTAAGTCACCCTTCTCTATATCGGTCACTTCGACGCTAAATTCAGTTTTTTTGTTGGCTAGTTTTTCTGCATAATTGGCCGGGAAGGTAATGGTAAATTGCTTGCGCTCGCCGATTTTAAGACCCAATAATTGGTCTTCAAACCCTGGAATCATCCGGCCTTCGCCTAAAACAATTTTTACGTCTTTTTCATCGGTGAAGGGTTCTTCTTCACCCAAGATCACGCCAGTAAAGTTGACGCTGATACGATCGCCATTTCTAGTAACGCCTGTGGTATCAGATGTCCAAGTACTGTGCGCAGTTTGGATGCGTTTAAGCACGAGTGCAATATCTCCTTCAGTGACAACAGGCACTTGTACATCTAATTGAATGGATTTGATATCCTTTAGGGAAATGTCTGGATACCATTTGAATTGGGCATAAAATTTGAGTTCTTCCCCGGCGTGTTTTTTGTTCCTATTAGATATGGGTG
>CAZPAA010000084.1:5830-7797 GCA_964584425.1 uncultured Gammaproteobacteria bacterium
TTTTTAAGGGAAATTTTTGGTTAAACTTCGAAGTGGTAAAAAAATTTGAGTGCTTTGCGGGTTTTGTTTTGTTCCATATGGACATGGGGTGTATTGGCGGGCAGAATTTTTTCTTTTTCAATGGATTCGAATAAAGACTTATTCACCGCTTCTTCTACGATTTCTTGGCGAACGCTCGCGCCATAACGCCCTTCTATCATTTTCATTGGCATTTTGCCTGGACGAAACCCAGGAGCTTTTACTTTTTTTGCCAATTCGTTGAGTCGTTTTGTGACTTGTGCATCAATTTCTGCTGCGGGAATTTCTATGGTGACTTTGCGCTCAAACTGGCCGTGACTCTCAAATGATGCTTGCATGTGAACCTCTTTATAAATGAATGCTTGCGCAAAATATGAGCTTATGGGGTGTTTTTTGGCTCATGGCTGGCGCAAAATCGCCAAAAAACACCCCATAAGCTCATATTTTGCGCAAACGTTTGTAATTAGTGCGAGAGGAGAGACTCGAACTCTCACAGGTTACCCCGCTGGAACCTAAATCCAGTGCGTCTACCAATTCCGCCACTCTCGCATTAAATCGCCTTCTGGAAAAAGTGGGGTGAGCGATGGGGATTGAACCCACGACCATTGGAATCACAATCCAATGCTCTACCAACTGAGCTACGCCCACCACTTCCAGAAAACGATTGGAAACATTCGCGCCTGGCAGGATTCGAACCTGCTACCCTCGGCTTAGAAGGCCGATGCTCTATCCAAATGAGCTACAGGCGCATCGACCTAAAAATTTAAATCGGGGCAGAGGGATTTGAACCCCCGACATTCTGCTCCCAAAGCAGACGCGCTACCAGGCTGCGCTATGCCCCGAACTCAAGCGGCAATGATACCCTCGTTTGTATTTACTCGTCAAACGGGAGTATAACTTGCCCCCTTTCATAAAGGGGGCCGCGCTTCGCGGGGGGATTTTGCAATGCTTAAATATAACACGAAGATCCCAAATCCCCCGGCCTACGGCCGGCCCCCTTTATGAAAGGGGGCAAAATAGAGATTTCACTTATAATGCCACAACAAGCTATAATCTTAATTTTAGAAATGGAAGTCAGAACCTATGATAAAACGTATCATTTATTTTTTGATGTTAGTTACATCAATATCGTTTGTTCCTGGAGCTTTTGCGCAAACCACGATGGATCAAATCATCGCGCAGCTCGATCTTTCAGCGCAACAAGCAATGCGCGCCTCTAATGCGCCAGGTATGGCGCTTGCCGTCGTTAAAAATAATCAAATTGTGTTTATGAAAGGTTATGGCGTACGTAAAGCTGGGCAAACGGCGCCCGTGACGACTGATACGGTATTTCGTATTGCTTCTGTGTCTAAACCATTTACTTCTACTTTGACAGCGATCTTGGTTGAAAAACAAATGATGAACTGGAACGATAAAGTCGTGACTTATGTGCCCTCTTTTGCATTAAAATCGCCTGCTTATACGCAAAGCCTCACCTTAAAACATTTACTGAGTCATACCGGCGGTCTACCTTCGCACGCTTATGATGATTTAATTGAGGCCAATGTCCCGTATGAAACCGTGCGCGCCCGCTTAAAGCAAGCGAATAATACCTGTGCGCCCGGACAATGTTATAACTATCAAAATGTGCTTTATAGTGTCAGCGCGGATATGATCAAAGCACGTACGGGTAAAACATTTGATCAACAAATGCGTGAACGGATTTTTATTCCTTTAGGGATGAATAGTTCTTCGACCACTTATGAAGCGATGATTAATCACCCAAATGCCGCGCAGCCGCATGTTAAAAGCGGAACGCGTTGGGCGGCCACCACGATAAAACCCGCTTATTATCGTGTTTCGCCCGCGGGTGGGATTAATGCCAGCATTAAAGATATGGCGAATTGGTTGCGTGCCCAATTGGGGCATCGGCCTGTTGTCATCTCTCCCGCCTTCATTAATGCGATTTC
>CAZPAA010000085.1:0-7776 GCA_964584425.1 uncultured Gammaproteobacteria bacterium
GGTCGTAGGCCGTCATCTCCGACCACGGCGGTCCGGCGGCGCTCATGCCGATGCTGTTCACGTTCATGAACTCGTACGGAGACTCGAGTCGCACCGGTCCGCCCTGCGCGACGAGTTCCGTCGCCTGCGCGGTCAGTTGTGCCTTCTGCTCGGGTGTGACGATCGGGCCCGCCCGGCCACCGCCTCCGCCCTGGCCCGGGAGCGTCCAGCGATCGCCCGCACCTAGCGCGATTTTGCCTTTACCTAATTTTGCTTCGATCACACCATCATTGATCACACCCGGTGCAACCAATGCAATTAAACCTTGTTCAGCGATGGTGGAAATATGACCGTGGTTTACAATTTTTGCATTCGGATCACCACTTGGAATATCAAAATGAAATTTGCCATCTTTATTATTTAAAAAATCGCTGTCTTTGATGTCAGCGACGGTTGCAACCAGACTTGCCACATTCACATTAGCGCTTGCGCCAAACACCACGCCATGTGGGTTAATGATAAATATTTTACCGCTGGAGCTAATAGAACCATCAATTTGCGAAGCTTTCGAATCAAACACGCGGTTGAGAGTTATGCCTCCGTTATTATTAAATTGGACGCTCTCACCTTTGTGAATATCAAATTTATCCCAATTGATAACACCCTTATCACCTTTTTGATCGATGATAAGATGACCTTCACCATCATCATGAATGTCAATATTATCACCGCCTCGCCCTCCTATGGGATTCCCATATAAAGGCAAGGTTATGGCGAATAAGCTAATAAAAACCCATGGTTGTACTTGGAACCGCATACTACTCCTAACAACTTTTTTATTGTTAGTTAAGTTTACAATTTTTTGACACTGGATTTATTTTTAGATGATGCAGGTGGGGTTAACATAACCTATCGCGAGGCTCACTGTATGATTTTGCAAAAAAACTGCTTATAAATGAATGTGTTATAAATTCCACTTGGAACTAAAATAGTTCCCAATGTTATCTCTTTTTTTAAAATTTAGAATATTATCCATTTTTTTGTGAGATAAAGCGGATTATGCCGTCCGCTAATATTGCGCCGTGAAGTAGAAGAATCCCCTGGCATCATAACTATCGGTGGCATCCACTTTTTTGGTTAAGGGTTTGGCGACTTCTAATTGGCCGGTCACATACTCGGTGAAATCAAAACGGATCCCGCCGCCAAGTGAAGTTAAATTCTGCTCAATTTCCACCACGCGTTGATAAATTTCACCGCCATCATAGCTGATATAAGGTTGAAAAAAATCAATCCATTCGTTATCGAAGAAAAAGCTGCGACGTAGTTCAATTCTGCCAGCAAAACCGGAATCGCCGGCAATTTCAAAGTAGTCGTAGGCAAGACCATAATCCTGGCCACCGACACCAAATTCTTCGGCAGCGAGCACTGGATTTGCGGCGTATTGACCTTCTGCACTTAAAAATAATGCAAAATTCCAAGGTAATGATTGCAAGCGCGTCACACTGGCAGTTACTTTAGTGTAATCTTTGGTACCAAAAACACGGGAGCGTTCTAGCGGAGGTTTATTATCTCCGGTAATAATATTCACCCCTTGTGAAAATTCTACGGTCATAAAATTATTGCCGGCCCAATCATCGATAATATCGTAAAGCAAACCTACTCGGATCGATTCAATTTGATCAAAATATAATTGAAAATCCAACGCGTTGGTTTTACTGCCTAAAATATCATATTCCATCCAGGCCGATAAATTTTGTTGGCGTGAACGGATAATCGGTTGATGCATGGAGAGTTCTAAAATCGCACTGTAGCCATGTACATCTAACTCCGCTAAGGTATGACCTGGATTCACTTCACTGTAAATGCCTTCCGCTTGCCAATAAGTGCCGACATCACCAAAGGGTTTTTTATGGCTCACCACCACGGCAGACATTTCATGGATAGGATCGGCCACCGTGCCTTCTAGGATTGTTTCGCTGATATAGCCCCAGGGATTATTGATAACGAGCTCTGCTAAATATTCTGTAGGGCCAGTATAGACTGTGCCACGATTATCCACGTGTGCAACCGCATCAAACTTTTTTTCGAAGACTTCTATGGTTAAGATACTTGCACCTTGGGTCGTGTTTGATGCAGACAATAAACTTTTTACACTGATGCCGGGTAAATCATTCATCAATAATAAAACGCTTTCGAGTTCAGATAATTTAAGCGGTTTGGATTCTAAAATCGGCTCGGCCATTTCCTCTAAAAATTCACGCAGTGAGGCATCTTCGGCCATGATCTGCACTTTTTCGATATAACCTTCGAGGATAATCAGTTTAATTTTTTCATGTGGCAGAAGTTCCTGCGCGGGAATGATGACGCGAGTTAAAATATATCCTTGACTGGTGTAGGCATTTTCTATTTTATCGGCCAATGCGTACAGGGTGACTAGATTAATTTCTTTGCCTATATCTTGGGCGTATAACGGAAATAATTCTTCATCCGACAATAGATGCTCGCCTTCAATATCAAAACCATTAAAAGTAAAGAATACGGTCTCGCTTGAGGTAGGAACACTCGGACTTGTGGGAGTCACCGTCAAGATACCTGCGGGAGAATACGGCTCGCTAGGCCCGGGCTGACGATTGATTTGGCGCTCGGGCTGCACCGTAGGCGGCAAAATATTAATCGCCCACGCGAGGTTGGCGAATAATAAGCAAAAGCATAATAAGAGTCGGTGCATTGTCATACCTAAAAGTCCATTTTTAGATAGGTTAAGAATAGCCAAATTTATCTGATGGGATAAAGAAAAGCAAGAAAATCAGCTTTGACTTTTTATTAAGAAATCAGTACACTAGCTTATTTATTTTATCTAATGAGCAATATATGCCTCTATCTAAAGAATTTATTACCCACGTTGCTTTCCACATTAATGAATTCGGCAGAACGGATATGACCACCAATACCCCAACCAAATACGCCAAAAATAATACGCCATTGCATTTGGCAGCCGCAGGAGAATGGCCGCAAATGCGAGAGAAATTGACACAAGAATGGAAGCAAGGCCCCCTTCCAGACTCCAAATCTTTTTGGGCCAGCCTTGTCGCCGTCCTCCTTTCCACCCGACCATATTATTTGAGTCTGTTTTAAAAAAATGATGATGGAAAAACACCATTTCAATTAGCCATCGAGTCAAGAAATACGCAAGCCGAGCAAATCTTGTGGCGGGCTTATAATATTATGCAGATTAATCCGCGTTATATTTTAGAATCACCCAATCCTTTAACTGTAGAAATGCTTATCTGTGAAGATGCAAGATTTCACGGCACGATTGAAGAAGCAAGAATCGCAATGCAAGCATTGGAAAAAAATTATCCATTTAAAGGCTGGGTACTCACGCATTATTCTACGCTGAAAGTACCAGAGCGAAGTGCGCTGGTATCACCTCCACCTCAAGAAGTGACGCAGCCTGTGGCGCCATTGGAACCACCTAAGCATGTTAAAAAAGTGCAGTTTCAAGAAGATTCCAAAATATCTAATAATGATAATAAAATTGGACACCCACAAAATTATAATAAAATTGGACATCCACAAAATGAGAATCCCATTGATAATAATAAAATTGGACACCCACAAAATGAAAATCCCATAACTGATAATGAAGTTGGACACCCACAAAATGATGATCTCATAACAAAACTGATAGCAGCCATTTCAGGAAACCTCGTAACTACTGTATCCCAGCAAGAAGATCTTGATCCCTCTCATTTACTCAATGAGTTTCAACTATCTCAGTTTGATACATCCTTATTCCCCGACAGTCCATTTTTTGTTTGGGCCCAACAAACCGCTACAAAGCTAATTCTCAATGATGTACAAAGTCTCAATCCCCAAATTGATACGAATGGGGAAACACCTTTACACCATATTGCGCGGGGCGCTTGGGATGATTTTTTTTCGCTGGTGATAGAAAAAACCGGCGGTGCATGCCCGGATAATATGAAAGAAATATGGGGTTTCGCCGCTGCAACGATATTATTCAATCCGCCTTATAATGGCTGTATTGATTTGGAAAATACCGAGCGCAAAACAGCGATTGCTCTTGCAAAAGAAGCAGATCAAGACTCAGTTGTAAAAGTACTGACCAAAGCCAAAAATCTATTTGCCGCAGCGCCGCGTGTAATGCAGCCTTTGCATCCTGTGACAGTGGAAGTATTATTGGGTGATTTTCCTGGGTTTGAAAAAGATGTGGATAGCGCAAAAACTGCATTGGAAGTGCTTGCCTATCAGTTTCCTAATATAGATCTTTCTTCAAAAAAAGAATTAACCCTCCAAGAACAAACCACGGCATTTCATTTGACACAGGAGCAGAAAATTTTGCAGGGGGGTTCGGGTGTAGGTGCCAATTCTAGTTCTAATTCAAATTCAAGTGCAAAAAGATCTCATGAAGAAGCCACGGGTAATACGCGCAACGTTGAGCCACCTGCGAAAAAAATAATGACTGCATCTTCGTATGTTCCGCTTAGCGTTGCCAATAACACCGTCACGGCTAAACCTTATGGCTCGCATCAATTTTTGAATCTTAAAAAAGCCGGCTGGGATTCAAAATTTTTGTTTTTTACCGCGCAAGTAAAACATTATGTGCGGGGAAAAAATAATGCGGAAGAAACCGAACGGATTTCCCCTATTTCAGCTAGAAATTTTGCAACAAAATTTGCATATCGATATCGGGGGTATCGAAACTGATCTGAAAGATACGCTGGCCTTTGTTCAACTTTTGAAATCTTATATCGCAGGTTTGCCCAAAAATGAAGCGGCTGCAACCGAATCCATCTGCCAATTTTTTAATACCGCATTAAAGAAGAAAGAAGCAGGGAAATATCAAGGATTACCCGAACAAACCTCTTCACACCGTATCGATGCGGATACTGAAAAACGCTGGGATGCTGCGCTACAAAAAACTTTATAAAAATAATGGACTATTTCAACTCAAAAATAGCATCAACTTCCACAGCCGCGTTTAAAGGGAGTGAAGAAACGCCAATCGCAACGCGCGCATGTCTGCCTGCATCACCTAACGCTGCAATAAATACATCCGATGCTGCATTAATAATTTGTGGATGCGCAGTAAAATCAGGCGTTGCATTGACAAAACCTGAGACTTTAACACAGCGTTTTACTTTATCTAATGATCCCACCGCCGCTTTTAATTGCGCGAGGACATTTTCTGCAGCGAGTTTTGCTGCGGCTTGACCTTGGGCGTGCGTCACCGTGCCACCTAATTGCCCGGTATATTTAACCTTGCCATCCGACAGCGGCACTTGTCCAGAAATAAAAATTAAATTACCGACTATCACATAAGGCAATATATTAGGCGCAACCGCGCTGACATTTTTCACCTCAGTTGTATTGGCTAATACAGATAAAGCACTCATCAATAATATAAAGCCCGTTAGTTTTTTTATAAAAGTCATGCGCTGCTCCTTGTTTAAAGAAAATGTTAATTGTGCCATTTCCCGCAGCTGATGTCATCATTCCTTTTTTTAATCTAATCGACTAATGAAAAACACTTCATTGTTATTGAGCAAAGGGCGATAGGTAGGCTCTTGAAAAATACTATCCGTTGCACGGGGATCTAAAAGTATGGGAATCAATTGTCCCATGGGCTGATTGACTTCTATCCATAAATCACCCGGATTTAACTGCAGATTTGTGGGAGATTCAAAGGTCTCTACCTGCAAAATATCTGCGGTTCCCAAACGATTCATCTTCGTATTTATATTGCGAATAATACTTTGTGTTACTGCCACTGTTTTAGGCTGCGCGATGACTTGATAAGATAAATGATGACGCGAGAATAATTGTGCAAAGCGCTCATGCTCATCTGTAATGATGTATGCCTTGGGTAGGGCTAAAGGCAAAGTCGTTTCCACAGGAGTGAAATTAGGGAATGGATGAATTTCTAGTTTTCCTGTTTTCACATTTTTTAAAGAAATTTCTAAAATGGGATTTTCTTTATCAACTATAAATTGATGCCGTAACATAACGATTTTTTCATCACCATCAAGGCTGGATGACCAATTGTTTCTGGCTTGTTCTGTCACGGCTAAAATAGCGTTTTTATACGCTTTCGCTGTATTTAAAAATGCTTCTACACTGATTTTTTGTTTTTCAGTGCGTTCTTTGATATTACCTGGAGTTTCATAATTTCCTTTACGTCGGTCGAGACGATTTTCTACTAATACAGAAACTGCGCCATTGAATGCGCTATAATTGCGGAAATTCCACAGCCGCAGCCCTGCCTGTGCGATGGGTTGTTTGAGTTGCAAAATTTCACCTTGATATCGCTTTGCAGGAACACCCATATCTGAATTAGCCTTAATCAATGCCGGCAGGAAAACTTCTTCCGAAAATTGATTCAATGATGCATCAATATTAGGATTATTATTAACACCAAATTGCGCATCAAAATAGTTCATATATCCTTGCTTTTTAGTCAGAATATTTTTAAATACGGAAGATTCATGTAAATCCAAAATAATATGTGGCTGATATTTTTTTATCGCATTCACAAAAATAACGGATTCATCTTCGTGCAGTTTTATATAATCAATATTAATATTGTGACCCTTTTCATTCAGCCTTGAGTTTTTATAACGACCGTCTGGATTCTCATTCACAATTAAGATTAAATTCATATCTTTTAACCAATCTGTTTTCGAGTAAGCCAAAATCTCTCGAACGATCATTTGCACGCTCTCGTCACCTGATCCATATGTTGCATGTTTGTAACCAGTTAAACGGTAGTTAAGTTTTATAGTATGTGGTCGCCCCGTTTTTAAAAATTCTGGATTGGATGAAATCATCACGGCCTCGATATCACGCAAGCCTGCAGATTGACCCAAAGTCACTATTTTTGCTAATGCAGATTCATCCACTAAATCATGCAGAAACTCGCTGATTTCAGCAGATTTTGGCAAGGATTGGTATTGGTTATTTTGCAGTGGTGTTTGTGGCACTTCTTCAATATATAAGAACGCCATCAAAAGACCGAATAGCAGCGGGAGCACCATTAAAAACTTCTTCATTTCAAAAACTCTTCAATTTTATAAAATAAAATTATTCATAGTATAAGTCTTATCCGGAAGCATCGCATCCAATTTTGCGCAATTGGATTTATCTTTTTTCCAACTATAGGTGATCTTAGATGAAGATTGTTCAATATCTTCTGGAGAGAAATAATTTGATGTCTCTGGATTTTCCATAGCATAAATACAAATGCTAGTCATAATAAACGGATCAAGGATTTTATCTTGATGTTTTTTCGATAAAGCATCATAAAAGCCTATCACTTTCTTACGATGATTTTCTATTGGTTGCAGTGCTCGCGGTAATGCCACGTTTTCTGAGGCTAAACCGTAATAATGATCACTTTGTAACATATCAAGGATCAACATGCATCGGACCATGCTCGTTGATTTAAAATGCCTAAATATGACCTCATAAACAATGGCTAACATATTCAGATCCGTTTTAGCAAAAAAGATCTCCGGGAAAGGACGATCGGTGATAAACCAAGTTTCATGGGTAAAAGGGATTTTAATATTATCTGGCCCATATGCCTTATATAAATTTGTCTTTTCTCCAATTAACGAGACCCAATGACACAAAATCTCGTTAACTTTTGAGGCAGATAATTTAGCAGAAATATTCTGATGCCCCGAATCATGCATCATTGCAGCTGCAATAAAAGGCTGAGGTGCATTATGATACTTATATTGCTTATAATGTTCTTGGTCATGTTCATAATGC
>CAZPAA010000086.1:0-7630 GCA_964584425.1 uncultured Gammaproteobacteria bacterium
ATGGCGCCTATCCTAGGCATTTGTTGCAAAAATTGCCAAGTCATTTCCTTCGCTGAAATCAAACCATAGCAAAGAACTCTATTGCTTTTTTGCTCTGTAGCCTCGCAATACCAGTGATACACCTGCGTGCTTAAATACACAAAATACCAAGTTTTTTTGGTTTTATCATAGCGATAATCCATCAGTGGATGATATTCATAATCCATGACTGCGGTTGAGACATAAACTTCCAGATTAACATTAATTCCGCTATTGGTAGCCGTAAAAAGCAAAGCAACAGAATTATAGGGGAATATCGTAATATCATTGCTGCTCACTGCGCTAAGGTAAGGGGAAATTTTATCCAGCCAATTTTTCATATCCACCGCAAAAGTTTTTAAATCCGCTAGCGCATATAACTCTGCAAATTCCTTTATAAAATTAACATTGCCTAACAATTGATAATAAATGGCTCGATAGGCATTCTTGAACTCATCTGAATTTTTTTTTGCTTTCTCACTAATTTGCAATTGTTGATCTATTTTTAATATAACATCAACAATTCTCTGTTCAAGATGCGATTTATTAATTGGAATATAAAAAATTGTTTTTTGCACAGGTAATAAATTGCTTGCGGCCACGCTCTTTTGTAGTGCTACAGCTTCTTGCTCCTGCAAATCTAAATAAGAGATGCCTTGTTGCAATGATAAAGTTTGAACTTTTTTAGTTGTATGCATATAGCTTTTAGAAAACTCCACCCACGTATGTAGCGTTTGAAATAAATCTCTCGCGATTGAATAATGCTGATCATTCTCATCAAAGCCTTTTAATAACAACAATAAATGTGGGCGCAAATCCTTTGTTTTTACTCTTTCAAGTTTGTCATAAATTTCTTGTGGAAGTTTTGCTGTTTTATTGTTTATAATCTGATAAATTTGTTGTGCAATTTGTGTGAATTTCGGCCAAAATAATTTATTAATAGGCAGGCGCTGAATCACATCGTTAAAATCATCAGAGCCTGTTGGTTTTGTATCACGCGTGACAAACTCACTGACCTGCGCTCCTTTTGAAATTAAATAGTCGCTCACAGCTTTGTGCTTTTTTGCTTGTGCATCATCTAAAGCGGTTTTGTTATCTCCTTCAGCCGCCGCGTGAATATCTGCTCCTTGATGCAGTAAAAATTTTACTTCTGCTGCAGATCCAGCATCAGCGAAATGACGTAAAGCCTGATTTTGTGAGCTGGCATTAGCGCATTTTGCAAGAATTTTTGCTTCTAGTGCTGCTTTTAACGTATTATACTTTTCATCGGTTTTTGTAATGAGGATATCTATCGCTGTTGTACTTCCGATTTTTATATCCCAGCGTGCGCCTTCGTCGAGTAATTTATTAAATACAGCTAGATCGGCGCCCTCTAAGGCCTTCTGTAATTCTAAAGCCTGCTCTAATTCATTATTTTGACCTTCTTCACCAAACATCTTTCTGACTCCTAACCTAAATTCATGCACTATATCATAATAGGTTGTTTTTCTAAATTCTTAATTTATTCTTATGATCCCATCTTGTTCAATTTTCATGCTAAACTTTTTCCTGAACTTTTTATAAGAATTTAGGCATGAAAACGAAAAATACATCCTTTGATGTGATTGTTATTGGCGCGGGCGCGGCTGGGCTGATGTGTGCAATTGAGGCTGGTCAGCGCGGGAAACGCGTACTTGTGTTGGAGGGCTCAAATAAAGCTGGGAAAAAAATTCTAATGTCTTGTGGCGGGCGGTGTAATTTTACGAACTATCATATTCAGCCTGATCGTTTTATTTCTCACAATCCTCACTTTTGTAAATCCGCATTAAGCCGCTATACGCAGTGGGATTTCATTG
Source organism: uncultured Gammaproteobacteria bacterium (assembly GCA_964584425.1). GTDB lineage: Bacteria > Pseudomonadota > Gammaproteobacteria > JABCZS01 > JABCZS01 > JABCZS01. The sequence goes on from CAZPAA010000086.1 coordinate 1,854, forward strand.
AGATGGTCAAAAAACACCGTATTGCATTTCATGAAAAAACTTTAGGACAATTGTTTTGTGATGAAAGCGCTAAAGATATTGTCAATATGCTGCTGACGGAATGTCATCATGCGCAGGCTGTCATTAAAACAAAAGTGGGTGTCCTAAAAATTGATCGGCAAGAGAATAATGAATTTTTGGTCAATACAACATTGGGTGATTTTTTAAGTCCATCATTGGTGATTGCAACTGGGGGGTTATCTATTCCTACCATGGGGGCAACACCGTTTGGATACCATATTGCAAAACAATTTGGAATTAAATTATGGCCCACGCGCGCAGGGCTTGTCCCTTTAACTTTGCACATAGAAGATAAAGAACGTTTTGCGCCGCTTTCGGGTGTCTCTACATTAATTAATGTACGCTGCAATGATGTTTCATTTAAAGAAAACATGTTGTTCACCCATCGCGGCTTAAGTGGGCCAGCGATTTTACAAATCTCATCGTATTGGAAACCTGGGGATGAAATCAATATCGAATTTTTAAGTGAACATTTACCAAAGCGCCTTGCGAACATTCTAAACGACTCAAAAAGTTTGTCGATTAAGCCGAATAATACTGAAGGCTATCGAACAGCCGAAGTGACCTTAGGTGGTGTAGATTGTGATGCTATTTCATCTAAAACAATGCAAGTAAATGGCATACCCGGTTTATATTTCATCGGTGAAGTATTAGATGTCACCGGTTGGTTAGGCGGATATAATTTTCAATGGGCGTGGTCATCCGGCTTTGCAGCGGGGCAGGTTGTGTAAGCATGCAAACAACTGCGTGCGCTGATTGAAGAACGTACTTTATGGACAGCCATCTCTTTCTCTGGGGTTAGGCTTGACATATAACATTAAAAGAACGTACTTTATGGACAGCCATCTCTTTCTCTGGGCTTAGGCTTGACATATAACATTAAAAGTTCAAATCTGACTGCATAAGACAAATTAGAGACCGGAACAAACATGCAAACGACGTTAACCTATCTTGATAGTTATTGCGAGCGCGCAGGACATCTGGGTCTTTGGGCTGAGCCACTCAATGCGCTGAGTAATATTGCATTCTTGATTGTCGCTTGGTGGACATGGCAGCAGATCAAAACGCTGCGCGAAACCGCTTGGCGTATTTGGGACATCCAGTTACTCAGCATCCTGATTGGTTTTATCGGTATCGGTAGCGGCATCTGGCATTTCCTGCCAAATAGTCATACCGTGCTCATGGATGTGATCCCGATTCTGATCTTTATGAACTTATTTATCTTTTCAGCATGCATCCGACTGCTGGGCTGGCGCTTTACGCAAACGTTAGCGCTTTGGCTTGTATTCATGGTGATAAATTTTATATCAGAATTTTTTGTCCATCGCGATTTATTAAATGGCACGATTATGTATGTGCCTGGCTACTTTATATTCTGTTTCTTAGTGATAATGTTATGGTGGAAAAAATCGCCCGCCACACATATGATGCTGCTAGCGTTATTATTGTGGAGCTTTTCGTTAATTCTTCGTACACTTGATATGATGATGTGTCCCATCATCCCCTTCGGCACCCATTTTATTTGGCATATTTGTAATGCCATGATGATGGCACTGCTATTGTGTGCACTCATTGAACAATGTGTTCATGCCCGGCAATCTCATCGTTGATACTATTCCCATCGTACTTGAAGTTGCGAACGTTGTTCTTGCGCGATAATGGGCTGAGGAAGGCAGCATAAAACTAATAAAATATTTTTGACTTTCATTTGCCTTTTGCTACAAAACCAACATATCTGCGTGTCGATGAATTAACTTCCAATCATTACCTTCAAGACGAAATATTTCTGTTACGCGCAAATCCATTGGAATAGGATCAGGCACGTTAACCATTCGAACAGTTGCTCGCTGAATACCAACCCAATAGGCGATACTATCACTCGCATTCATATCCAGGATCTCGAAATGGGTAACGCTGCCCGCTGTAAAATTTGCAGCATCCTGATTGAATTTTGCCAAGACGTTGTCTGCACCTTGAAGGTATCCACCTCGGGGTCCAAAAAAAGTTGCTGGTGACACATGTGTTGTCATGTTATCAACCGGAACTGGATCGCCAGATAAGTATGCTCGCGCAGCAGTCTCACGTTGCTTCATAAACTGCTTAAAACTTTCTAAATTGTTATTCATGATATCCTCGAATTAAAGTAAAAGGCATTATACCTTTCAAACGACAGTCCGTAAACCTTCTTGAAACACTGAGCTAATCAATGATGGCCCATCTACTATCGATATATTCTCTAAACCCCCAAGCAATTCCGCTTCGTCGATCAGCATAAAAAGTTTTAAGCGCTTGCAAATCTACGCAGTTCATTAGCCGAAAATAGGCTAATACGCCATAAATGGGCCATAACTTTTTTGATAAAATAAATGCTTCTAATAGTTGTTGATTTGTTGCCCATCCTAACCAATTTTCAAAGCAGGCTTCTTGAAGCTGATTATAGATTTGATCTTGTTCTTTAACACCATGATGCTTGAGCGCCTGAAAGAGATAGTTATGGAAAGAAAAGAAAGGATGTGTGATGGCTGTCTCGCCCAAATCAATAAAGGTCATTTTTTTGGTTTTAAGATCAATCAAAATATTGTTCGTATTACAATCAGGTTGCACCAAAGTGTCTGGGATCTGATACTGCGATAACATCGCGCACTGCTCAGAAAATTGCCCGCGTAAATCATGCAAAATCTGTATTTCCTGTTCACTCATGCCCTCTGCTGTTAAAAGTTCAGCTTGGTTGATTATGTTTTCATAGTGCAGGGGTAGTGTATTTAATCGCCAATCAGGTATCCCCAACGCAAGCAAATCTTCGAGATGTGCTTCGGTGGATCGTTGCATGGCTGTAAACTGTTTAATCGCTTCAGACAATAAATCTGGCTGAAAATCCGTCTTTAAATATTCACGCAATGTTTGCCCCGCATCTTTCATCAAAAAACAATGTAAATCATTGTTAACAGCCACCACTTCCACCACACTGGCATGACATCGTTCAGATAAAACTTGAATGATCAAAGACTCTAAAGGTATAGAGGGTGGTGTTTTTTTTAAAAAGAAATGGCCTTTTGAGGTTGAAAATCGAATAACAATAGACCAAGGTGTTTCTAACACCGTTACGGGTGAAGATTGTATAGTGTATCCATGATTAACCAAGTAATCGGTTGCCCATTTGAGAGTTTGAACATGACTATCCAATAGAGTTAATCCTTTCGTGATCAGTTCTTTTCATCATTTAATATTTTCATAGACACCCATCTTTTTACAGCAGATTTTTATAGACATCCATCTTTTTACGAAAACTGTGTTTAGCACCCTATCAAAAAAAATCCCATACAAAGATCTGTGTTTTTAACATGGGGTTAGAGATGATTAATAAATTTCAAATGCCCGAACGGCAGGATCGCACTAAATCAATGTTTGCAGTATTATTAAAGACTAAGCAAACTTTTATCAAGCTGCGTTCACAAAAAAGACATTACTCGCCGACAAACCTCGCAGCCATTTTTTATTGAGCGTAACACAACGCGCCCTAATCGCATCAATCCGACCCACAAGCCAGCCATAACTCGTACCAAAATGGTTTATTGATTGCAGCCATTGTTTTTCATTGATACCATTGCTGCGCAATATATTGCTCAACGGGGTTGAAATAAAACCTTTTTTATCCGCTCGAACCGCGCTACCCGTCCAGCGTACTAAATCAATGTAGGCTGTTTCATCAAAGGGAATTGTGTTGCTGTGTTGTTTTTCATGATTAACGGCTGTTTTAAAATCCATCAGTCGTGGATTTTTTTGAGACGCCATCTTAATGCCCAACTGTGCAACCAACCGTTGTTGAATCGAGGTGAAATCTGACCCTTCTAAACTATCGCACAGTTGTGCACGCACCGGATTTAAATCAACATACGCCATACACGTTAACAATGCACTTTCGTCAAGTAAAGCTTGACTTTTATAACGCCCTTCCCAGAAGCGACCTTTGCAATCATCTTCAAGATTCGCTCTTCTTGCCAAATACTCATTTAAACAACGCATAAACCAACTAATATCCGTTAATTGACTACGCCATCTGCTAATGAGCGATGCCTGGTTTTCTTTATGTAATAGTTTTAAAGTATCGGCCGCACCTTTAAATAAACGTGTCCAACGCGCAATAACTTCTTCATCTGACCATGCTGTTGCAGCTGCAATATCCACATGTAAAACTAAATGATAATGGTTAGACATCACCGCATAAGCACAAATTTTTATCGCAAAATTTTCAGCAAGTGTTTTGAGTCTCGACACAACCCAAGCGCGGCGGTGTTCATAGTTTTTTCCTGTCTGTTTAGATTTTCCGCAAAGGAATGCTTGGCGAACACAGCGGGAAATGCAGTGATAATAGGGTGTGGCGTTTACATCAATTTGTTGTTTGCGAGCAATTGGCATTTTATATCCTTCTTTTATTGCTTTGCGTTTGCTGTCCTTGCACTAGGGGGAATTTACTAGATTTTGAAATGCCGTGTCAAGTGGATTTTATGGGTGTCTTTTTAATTTTGTGCATCCAGCAAAATTGCCAACTGAATACACGGTTTATTTGAACGATTACTCCAAGCGTGATTGGTCGCACGCTGGATAACAATATCGCCTTGTTTAAGCAACGTTTCTTTTTCTTCCAAAATTAAATAAATCTCACCCGATAAAATGATAATGTAATCCAGTGTTTGTGTCTTGTGCATCATTCCATGCACCTCATTTGTCTCAGGAAAATATTGTTTTATTTCTGCATCAGGCGGGATATGAACATAACGAAAATAGGAGCCATTTTGGGGTGTATTTGGAAAAAGCGTATTTGTTATTGCAACGGTTTTCTGTAAATCAATGGGCATTGTATCTGTCGCCCACACATCGGAAATAATAAGACCGGGGATATGTTCTGAAATACTTTTACACAAGCCATCTTGTATGATCGTTGATTTGCCATTTTCATGCCCTGTCACAACACATCTTGGTATGCTTTCTTTTATCATAAATATATCATTCCTCAATAAATCTTACTACCAATGACTGTCATATGCTTCAACTTACGTCAAGTGGATTTTATGGGTGTCTTTTTAATTCATGCTCCATCTTTTTTTGTGGAAAATACTAGACCAGGGCTTTAAACTGACTTCTCGTGTGCCATGTATCGTATATAATTTTTAGACTGATAATTTGATTTGCTGCTTCATTAAATTGAAACATATCCACTACCTCAAAAGGCGCTGTAACACCGTTGGCTAAAGTCCAATCATATTGAAAATGTGCAGCTGCGGTTTTGTTTTCATTATTTTCAAGAATATTAATTAATTTAATTTTTGACTGCTGTGTGTCAGAAAATAATTCTTTATAAAAATCTGCTGCATTTTTATCGCCGTATAATGGAGAGTGCACGATGGCATCAGGTGCAAATAACTGCATTAAGTGATTGTAATCGCCTATTTCGAGATAATGTAAATAATGAAGAATGATTTTACGCATTTTTTACCTCGTTACCCCACGAACACGGGAGTGACAGGGAAATTTAAATTTGGCAGGCCAGGAGGGAATCGAACCCACAACCTGCGGTTTTGGAGACCGCCACTCTGCCAATTGAGCTACTGGCCTGGATTTTTTTGGCTTAAATCCCCCTTTGCAAAAGGGGGTGCCCTCGTAGAGGGCGGGGGATTTTGAGATTTCCGTTTTTTGCGAAGATCTTAAATCCCCCCTGC